>USFO01000031.1 GCA_900553955.1 uncultured Oscillospiraceae bacterium | reverse complement strand
TGGGAGCGTTCCAGTCGTGTTCTGTTTTCGGAATAGGCTCGTCTTTGGTCTGAGTTTCCGCCCAAGCCGCCTTGAACTCCGCCGTATATCTGCCGAGACCCTCTTCGTCACAGGTTGCGGGGGTGATTATCGCATAGGTGACGGTGGCGATGTCCAATTCCACCGTACTCGCATCGGTTTTGCGGCTGCGGGTCGCTTTGCAGTTGTAACCGGTTGCGGTTTTATTCCAAAAATATTTCGGCTCGTTCCATTCGGAAACTTCCGTCCACTTCGCATAGAAGAGGAAGCGGGTACTGCTGTCTCCTGTTACATCGGCTCCGATTTCGGCAACCGGCCCTTTGGTGAATTCGGTATCCTCGTACCAGCCGTCGAAGTTATAGCCGTCTCTTGTGGGAACGGGAAGAACGGTTTTCGTTCCGAAAACATGGGCTTCTGGTGCTCCCTCGGGAAGCGTTCCGCCTAAGGGAAAATACTTTATTGCGGCTCTGTAACCGGTTCCGAGGTAGATATACTTACTCCTCCAGACCACCTTGGAAAGGTCAACGTCCATTGCGCCCTCTTTAGAATCGCCATGACGCGCAAGCATGGTGTCGCTTACCTCGGGTTTTATGTAATAGGCTCTGTTGGAGCTTCCTCCCGAGGCTGCCAAAGCTTCCACAACGCCGCCGTTCACCGTGAAGGTACCTTGGTTGTTTATGCCGTTATGGATGCCGTAAACATCAATCGTTCCGGCATTTATAGTGAATGCTGTACTGTCCTCCAGTTCGATTCCGCAATAGGAGTAACGAACCGCAGAGCCGTCTATCGTTCCTCCGTTAATAGTTACGGAAGAGTAAACATCATGGCTGTCCTTGCCGCTGACCAGAATCTGAGAAGCACCGCTTCCGCTTATTGCGCCGTTACTGTGGATAGAAGCCGAGTCTTTTATCGTAACCTTTGCTCCGTCCATAACGGCGATTCCGCCGGCTTCTCCTGCCGAGTTATTCCTGATTTGGCTGCTTCCTCCGATTTCAAGCGAACGCCCAAGGGTGATATAAATACCGCCGCCGCTTGCGTTTGCCTTATTTTCATAGATATCGGCGTTTTCCGAAACTGCAAGCTTGCTTGTGTTGCTGTAAGCGCAGGCATAAATTCCGCCGCCGTTACCGGAAGCGGTGTTGTTATATACCTTAGAACCTGTCGAAAGATTGAAATTATCGGTTCTGAGATAAATACCGCCGCCGTCAATTTCCGCTTTATTGCCGGATACAATGTTATTTTCAAAGCTTCCTATCTCGCCGAATTCAATATAAATTCCGCCGCCGTATTTTGCGGTATTTTCGCTTATTTCACAGCCGGATAACTTATTTATGCGAGCCCCGTTGAAGTAAATTCCGCCGCCAAGCTCGTTTGCATGGTTCTTGGAAATTACGCCGCCGGATATTTTTGACATACTCGGTCTTCCTGCGGTGGTTTTTTTAGCGGAATAAATTCCGCCGCCGTTTTCCGCAGTATTTTCGGAAATTGTGCCTCCGCTTACGGAAAGCCCTCTTCCTATATAGAGGAAAATTGCGCCGCCGTTTCCTGTTGCGGAATTCTTTCTTATAATACCGTCGGTCAAATTGAATCCGGTGCCTTCGTATTCATCGCCCGCCACATATACTGCGCCGCCGTTTTCCTCAGCGTTATTGTTTTCGATAACGCCGCCGTACATCATAACCGTTCCGATATAATCTTGTCTAATGTTGTCGCTGTTTATATACACGGCACCGCCGTTTTTCACTGTATTTTCGCAAAGGCTGCCGCCGTAGATGTTCATTTTGCTCTGCTTACTCTTCAGATAAGCAACGCCGCCGTTTTCACAGTTCGCGTAGCCGATATTGCCGCCGTAAATGTCAAGATTGCCTTCTCTAATCTCAATGCAGCCGCCGTTGCCCGCTCCGTCGGTTCTGCCCTTAAAGGCACCCTGTTCGCTGCCGCAGCTGCAAATGACAAGGCGTGCGCCTGCGCCGTTTATGATGAAATGTGCGGAGCCGTTGCTTGCGAGGGTGCTTGTTTTGTCGTTAAGGCAGAGATATAGGGTCCGGTTTTTGCCGATGGTGATGTCGTTTTTGAGGGTAACGGTGGTATCCGCGGGAATGTAGAGGTACGCCGCGCCATTTTCATAGTTGATTTCGCCGCCGTCCCACGCGGTATATGTTACCGCACTGTGGCTTGCGTGGTTTTCGCTCTTTCCGCCGCAGATGCAGTGGGTGTGACCCGCCAAAACGGTGAAATTCTTGTTCGCAGAAGCGTCCACATAGGTCTTTTCTGCGAAATATGTTGCAGTCGCAATATGCTCGCCCGCCGCTACTCCGGAAATTTCGCAGGTAAAGCTGCCGTCCGCCGCAAGGGACACCGCAGGCCAGCCTGCAATGTCGTCGACATAAACCTGCACCGTGCCTTCGGCGACGGGCTTGCCGTCAACGTCTATGACAGTGCCGGAAACGACGACCTTTTCGCCGTACATAACAGAGGGAATGTCGTTTATGGTGACAACCGGCGCTGTTTTATCAGCAATGCCGTTCACGCGGATTTCCTTGTTCTCATTTATGTTAGAAATGGTGTAAACGCCGTCCACCGCGGTGAGCTCAACGCCGTTGCAGAGGACTTTGTAGTCGGAGGTTTTTATGTAGCCTTCCGCTTCCTCGATGCCGAAGCTGACGCTCCAGCCCGCCTCTACGGTATAGTTCGGCGCGCTGAGGTAGTCCGGCAGAACCGTGCCGGAGGTCTTTGTGATGTTAAAATCGGTGATTCTCATACGCGCAAGTCCGTCAGCAAAGGTCACCGCGTAGGTGGTTTTGCTGTCGTCCCTTACGAACTTGGCGTAATGGGTGTATGCGGCATAAATGCTGTTTGCGTTTATATTCCATTCTTCTTTAGCCGTCAGCAAATCGCCGTTTTCGTTATTCTTGTACCATCCGCCGAACTTATAGCCCGCCGCGGGAATTGCGGTAAGAAGTATTCCCTGTCCCACAGGAAGCAGCTTTCCGAAATCCGTGCCGTGCTCAACTATCTGTTGAGCCTGTCCGTTTTCGTCCGCTACCGTGTACTGCATACGAACAAGTCCCGCGAAAACATTTTCCTCAAGCTTGTAACCGTTGCTGCTCACATGGATGTAATGCTCTTTTCCTTCGACAAAGAATTTTGCTTCCGCTTGGGAGCTTTCATGCGTTTCATCTCCGGAATACTTAACCGTCGCCTTGTGGCTGCCGCCGATTATACCGGAAAGCTCTACCCTGAAGCTGCCGTCGCTTTGCAGCGTGGGCTGAACTTGGCTCGGCTTATCGTCTATCAAAAGCTCAAGGGTTCCGGTAGTTACGGCTTTGCCTCTTTCGTCCTTGACCATACCGGAAATAATTACGTTATCCCTATCCTGCATGGTTTCGGCGATTTTATTTATGGAAACGGTAGTCCCCATAACTTTGGCAAATCCGGACACCACAATGCTCATGCCTTCGTTTATATTTGAAAGGGTATAAACGCCGTCCCTTGCAACAAGCTCTTTGCCGTTGCAAACAACCTTGAAATCATCGGTTTTTATGTATCCGCTTCTGATATCAACGGAAAAGCTCATATCCCAACCCGGTTCAACATCAAAGTTGAGGTAATCATACGAGTTCGGGAAGGTTACCCCCGATGTTTTTGTCATACTTACATTTCTGACATGAAGCCCCGCCGGGTCGCCGATAAAGCTTATTCGGTGCAGGGTTACGCTTTCATCCTTGGAAAACTTCGCATAATGGGTATATGCCGCATTTTCCTCGTTGGAGATGAAGCGCCAAGTTTCCCCGGTCTGAATAAGCTCGCCGTTTGCGTCATTCTTATACCAGCCGTCAAAGCGGTATCCCGCGTCGGGGATTGCGGTGAAAATCACTTCTTTTCCCGACTGATACTGCTGCCCGACATTATGTGCATATTCGTCCTTTTTGCTGGTGCCGCCGGTGCTTGTATCCATAGTATGCTCTATATGCACAATTCCTCTGAATTCCGAGGGCTGCACCTGAAAGCCGTTGCTGTTCATTCTTATGAAAATTCTGTCATACCATTCGCCCGCACGCGGCTTTACCGCCGCCCGCTCCTCCGTCTCGGCGTAGGATTCGGAATGGCTGTGCTCCGTAAATTCAAGGGGCGCCGCCATTAGATTGACAGGCAAGACAGTAGCTACCATCATCACTGCCAAAAGAACCGATAGAAATTTTTTCATGCGCTCATCTCCGTTTCAATTTTTATTTTCGGGAACTGCGTTTATATGCGTTTATAGTTTATATTAAAAGGATTTTATCCTTTTATTTTCACTCCGCCATAGCCTGTTCAAAGCCGAGTCTGCCTTTTTCTATCACGGCTTCCACGGCCTGCTTTGCTGCCTCGCTAAGGTTCATGGAAAGTGCCTGTTCAGTCGCTTCGTCTATCTTTTCCTGCGGAACATTATAGATTTTCATGCAGCAGGTAAGATAGCGGCGGATTTTCTGCTCAATGGTAAAATAAATATCGCATTTTTTAGCCATAAATCCGCGGGTTATTCCGCCGGAGGCAATATCAAGCTCATAAAAATCCTTTTCATGCGCGTCCGGCATATATTCCCTAAATATAAAGGCAAGCTTTTTTGCCGTGGCGTGATAAATAAATTCCGAAGTGGTGGGCAATGTGTACGCCGCCACATAAAGTTCGCGCAACGGCTCTGACATTTCCGCAATGTACATCTGCATTGAGGTTTCCACCGCGTAAATCAGCAGCGGATTTGCGCATCCGTTCATCATTTCTTCGGTGCGCCTGAACTGACTCTCGAACATCTCCTGCACCAGCGTGCACAAAAGTGCCTCTTTGTTTTGGAACGCCGCAAAAAACGATGCTTGGGACATTCCCGCCGCCTTCGCGATTTCGGAAGTGGAGGTGTTCTCGTACCCCTTCTCCAAAAAGAGCATTATTCCGGCGTGGATCATCTTATTTCTGCGGGCAATTCCGCTTGGCTGTAATCCTTTCATCGACATATCATCATCCTGTTCATCATACTTTTTACATCACTATTGATTACACTCAAATATTAGCACATTACATCTCTCAATGCAACAGTTTTCGCGAAGTTTTTGCATTTCGTCACTATTCATAAATAACGCCGTCGCGGAATATAAATAATCATAAAATTTCAGGGAGGAAATCAAATGACGGACTATTTGCCGGAAGGCGGCATAATAAATTCCGCGGCGAACAAAGCCGCTTTGCAGAATATTTCATCGCTTCAGGAGGCGTACCGAAACGGCGTGATTCTTGAATCCCGTGCGCTTGTTTGCAGCGCTGCCCACGACCTTTTGCTCGACCTTAACGGAACGAAAGCGGTGATTCCGCGGGTGGAGGGCGCACTTGGCATAGAAAGCGGCAAAGCCCGCGATATAGCCATAATTTCCCGGGTGAACAAGCCGGTTTGCTTTCGCATAATCGGCTTTGAAACCGGCGGTGACGGAAGACCCGCCGCCATCTGCTCCCGGCGGGCGGTGCAGCAGGAATGCGTGGAAAATTACCTCGATAGGCTCGTCCCCGGCGACGTGATTCCCGCTGTTGTGACCCACATGGAGAATTTTGGCTGCTTTGCGGACATCGGCTGCGGAATATCTTCCCTGCTGCCCATCGACGGCATCAGCGTTTCGCGAATCGGGCACCCATCCGACCGCTTTCGCGGCGGACAGCGGATTTTCGCCGTGGTTTCCGGGCGGGACGAAGCCGGGCGGATCTGCCTTTCCCACAAGGAGCTGCTCGGCACTTGGGAGGAAAACGCCGCAGCGTTTTCTCCCGGCGAAACAGTAAGCGGAGTTATCCGCTCCGTCGAGGATTACGGCGTTTTCGTGGAGCTTACGCCGAACCTTGCGGGGCTTGCGGAGCCATGCCCCATGCTCCGCGCCGGGCAGCAGGCGTCGGTATATGTAAAAAGCCTTATCCCCGAAAAAATGAAGATAAAGCTTATTATTGTTGACGCATTTGACGGCGAAGCAGCGCCGTCGCCGCTGTGCTATTACATCACGGAAGGTCATATTGACCGCTGGCAGTACTCGCCGGACTGCTGCCGGAAGAACATTTCCACGGATTTTCGTCCTCTGTAATCTCCTCATAAAGCTGCTGCGCAGGCTCTGCGGAGCAGCTTTTTTCTGTAAAATTTTCTTCATTCTCAAAGCAAAAAGCTGCCTCGGCGAAGGGTGCTTCCGCCGGAAGCACTGCTGCGGCTTTCTCTGCCTTTTGGCTTATCTTAGCCATTATTCCGGCGATGGCGCTTGTCCACTCGTCGCTGCCATTATACGAACGGTTCACGCCGGAAAGGGTTCTACCGTGGAAGCAGCGGCCGTTTTCATCAAGATATTTTTCTGCAAGCCGCGAAGCAACGAAGGCGATACACTCGCTCTTTGAAGCGAAGCTTTTTCCGCCCCATCCGAAGATATTTTCCGGCAGAAAGCAGTGCCTGCCCCAGCCGGATTCGTGGGCGGCAAGCGCCGCAAGGAATACGGCGTTTACGCCGTATTCCGCCTCCGCCGCGACGAAATCCGCCGCCAGCGGGACAAGCTCACCGCGCAGCCCCGCGGAGAGCTCCTCCGCAGAAAAGCCACATGACTCTGTCAAATCAAGGGCGGCGGCTTCCTTTGCGGTCATGGCAAAGCCATCCGCCGCCGAAAATGAAATTGTAATCAAAAATAAAAAAGCCGAAACCAGTTTTTTCAAAAAATCAATCCTTTCTGCCCATGCGGGCAGAAGGATTATTGGCGGAAAAACGCAGCTTTATGCGGTTTTTCAGACAAACGGCAACGGTTTTGTGCACGGTGGCAGCTCCCAGAGTGTTTTGTCTGTCCTCAAAGCGGACGGGCAAAACACTCTGTTATATGCTCATACGGGCAAAGGGATTATTTGCGGAGGGCACAAATTTATGCGCTCTATTGGAGGAGCAGCGGCTGCGTCTGCCTGCCTTCCAGCGCGGACTTTATTGCCGCTGCGGTTTCGGAAAAGTCCGCGACCAACGAGGCGGGCTTGCCCCGGGGCGAGTCCTGCCGCATCGGCACAAAGAAAATATTCTTTGCATTCATAAGCGTGCCTATGTTCCGGGCGGAGGCGCCGAGGGCGTCGTTTGTGGACACTGCGAGCACCAATGGCTGCCCATTGCGCAGATGCGCCTTCGCCGCCATGGTCACCGGCGTATCGGTTATGCCGTTTGCCAGCTTGCCGAGGGTGTTGCCGGTGCAGGGCTCAATGACGAGCACATCGAGCAGTGCACGCGGACCTATTGGCTCCGCGTCCGCGATGGTGGTGATTGGCTCCCTGCCGCAGATTTCGGCGACGCGGCGGCGGAAGTCCTCCGCCTTGCCAAAGCGGGTATCGGTAAACGCCGCGCCCTGTGACATAATCGGCGTTATGTCGTAGTCCTTCGCAAGGCGCTCAAGCTCCTCCAGCACGAGCTTAAAGGTACAAAACGACCCGCACATGGCAAAGCCAAGCCTTATTTTATCAGCCACAATCATCTTCCTCCCTTTCGCTTAAAATGTTGAGCACGGTTTCCTTGACTATCTCGCCCGCAGTTTTGGGCGCGAACTTTCCGGGCAGCCCAAGCGCCCGCTCTGCACGGATTCCCATGCTTTCCGCTGCGGCAAAATCAATGCTTCCGGGCATGGAAGCAAGGTCAATGAGCACGGCATTTTTGTCGACGAGTACGAGCCGCTCTTTGCTGAGCACCGGTGCGGGAACGGTGCTCAAAATCACCTTGAACCTGCCTATTTCGCCGTCAAGTCGGGAAAATTCTATGGGTCTGTTCCCCTCGGAGCGTATCCACGCAAGGTCGGAATACCGCCGTGCGGCAATGGTCACATCGGCGTCAAGCGCCTTGAGCATGCCGCCTAATAGCCTTCCTATTCTGCCGTGACCCAAAATAAGCACGGGCATTTTGCTTATGGATTCGTTCACGGCTTCAAGCGCAAGCGCCACCGCCGCTTCGGCGGTAAGAGAGGCGTTTCGCACCGCAAATTCTTCCCTGTCAAAGTAATCATAAACCGAAACGCCGCGTTTGAGCACGGCGTTTTTTACTTCCGGCGGAATCATTCCGCCCATAAGCACGCTGCCGTGCTCAAGCTGAGAAGCAAGCTGCAAAAGCGGCGTTTCGCAACCGTCAAAGGGCGCATTAAGGTTCCCGGCCTTGTTTCCGCAGGGCAGCGGCAGCATCGTCACATCGGAAAAAGCAGCTTCCGATGAATCACCGCTCACTATCACGTCGCCGGAAAGCCCCTCTGCGCCGGAAAGAGCAAAGGCCGTCACGGTATATCCCTCAGCCGCGAGAGAATTCGCCAAATATACGAAGCGCATATCCCCGCCGGCTATGTAAAATGAGTATTTTTTCATTGCCGAAGCCTCCAAAGTGTTTCCTGTGCTTTATGCTATGCTCATTTCGCGGTTTTCGTTCCTGTGGCGTTTTGCCCGCCGCGCTCATAAAATAAAAATAGCGAAAGGCGGGTGTTTTATTATGCTGTTTGAAATTTTAGCGGTGCTCATTCTTACATTTTTTGCGTCACTCGGGATGATAGAAGCTTACCGGTGGCTGCTGCGGCAAAGCACGAAGTGCCGCATGAAAAAGCGGGTGTTCTACATAGCGGAAGCAGGCTCCGTTCCGGAAAATATTCTTGAAGATTCCGTGCGGGCGGCGTTCTCGGAGGCAGAAACTCTCCGTGGCGAAATTATCCTCGACTGTCGCGGTGCTTCGCCGGAGGCAAAGGAAATTTGCCGCAGACTCTGCGAGCGTTTTTACTGCTCCGCAGCGGAAAACGAAAAAGAGCTGAAAAGTCTGCTGCTTTTCGGTTTACACGGCGACGAAAAAGATATATAATTAGGAATAATCTTAAAGCTGACTCCGCATAAGAAAACATACGCCGTAAAAAACAAATTTTGCACAGAATCCTTCGTTCCGGCGGCTTGCCATACGCCAGTATGCCTTCGCCACCGCGCCTCGGCTCTGCACAAAATTCGTGTTTTACGGTGCAAGCAGTTTTGACAATGCATTTTTAATATAAAAATCTTTGTCATCTTGTCTATGGAGGAAGTTTTTATCATTTATCCGATTTTAAGAAAACTATTGGCAAAACCGCATGTTTTCTCATGTGGAGTTAGCTAAAGAAGCGGACGGTTTTTGTTATGGCAAGAAATGAACAAGTTGAAACTGAACAGATTTCCGGAACGGTGGAGAGCATTGTCTGTTACAAGCCGGACAGCGGCTTTGTGGTATTTGACCTTGACTATCAGGGCGAGCTTATCACCGTTGTGGGAGAGCTTGGCGCAGTTGAAGCGGGCGAGGAGGTTTCCCTCACCGGGAGCTTTGCTTCGCACCCGACCTACGGAAGCCAGTTCCGCGCACAGGTCTGCGAAAGGCGGCTGCCCGCTTCCGTTTCCGCCATACGCAAATACCTCGGCGGCGGGTCGTTCAAGGGCGTGGGACCTGCCCTTGCAAAGCGCATTGTCGACGCTTTCGGCGAATACACCATAGAAACCATTGAGAACGACCCGAAGCAGCTTGCAAAGGTAAAGGGCGTTTCCGAGAAAATGGCGCTTGAAATCAACACCCAGTTCCAGCGCGCCTTCGGCGCCAGAAAAGTTATGGCAGCGCTTCAGGGCTTTGGTCTGCCTGCGGCAATAGCCGTTCGTGCATGGAAAAAATGGGGAGCCTCCGCCATGGAGTTCATTACAGAGAACCCCTACCTGCTCTGCGACCCGGACGTGGGCGTTGACTTTGCCGAGGCGGACGAAATTTTTATGAAACACGGCAAGGCGGACGATATTCGCCGCCTTAAAGCGGGAATAAAATTCGTTCTCGTTCACAATCTTGACAACGGGCACACCTGCCTGCCCGCGGAGCGGCTTCTGCCCGCGGCGGCGGGTATTCTCGGGGAAAGCGACGCCATGCCGGAGGCTCTTGAGGAGCTTGTGGAGCTGCATGAGCTTGAGGAATATTACCGAAACGACAGGCGCTTTATTTACCTGCCGGATTTATACGAGGCGGAAACCGCCGCCGCAGGGCGCCTGCGCATGATGCTGCACGACCTCTGCGAGGACAGCGACGCTGCCCTCAACCGCTCCATTGAACTGCTTGAGGATGAGCTTGGCATAGAGTATGACTCTTTGCAGAAAAAAGCTCTGCGCGAGGCAGTGCGCAACCATGTTTTTGTGCTCACCGGAGGACCCGGCACCGGCAAAACCACAACGCTGAACGCGCTTATCCGCCTTTTGGAGCAGCAGGGTGACACGGTTATGCTTGCTGCGCCCACAGGGCGCGCCGCAAAGCGCCTTACGGAACTGACCGGCAAAGATGCAAAGACCATTCACCGCCTGCTTGAGGTGGACTACACCTCCGACGAGATGCACCCGGTGTTCCGCAAAAACGAAAAAAACCCGCTGAAATGCAACACGCTGATTGTGGACGAGATGTCCATGGTGGACAGCGTGCTTTTCGACTCACTGCTGCGGGCGCTTTCGTTCTCGTGCAGGCTCATCATGGTGGGAGACTCCGACCAGCTTCCCTCCGTGGGGGCGGGCAACGTGCTGCACGATTTGCTTTCTTCGGATATTCTTCCCTCCGTCACCCTCACCACCATTTTCCGTCAGGCGGCGGAGAGCATGATAGTCACAAGCGCTCACGATATTGTGAATGGCGAATACCCCTATCTTGAGTGCAAGGACAACGACTTTTTCTTTATGCCGCGTGGCTCCGAGGCAGAATGCGCCGCCACGGTCTGCCAGCTTTGTGAAAAACGCCTGCCGAAGGCTTATGACCTTTCTCCTATGTGGGATATTCAGGTGCTCTGTCCCGGAAAGCGCGGCGAAGCGGGCACTTGGGGGCTTAATATTGCGCTGCAAAAGGCTCTGAACCCGCCCGCAAAGGGCAAAAAGGAGCACACCCAGAATGGGCGACTGTTCCGAGAGGGCGACAAGGTTATGCAGGTTCGCAATAACTACGATATGGTGTGGAAAAAGGACGACGGCGAAATGGGTCAGGGAATTTTCAACGGCGACATAGGCATAATCGAACGCATGGACCCTGCGCTTCGCATGATGGCAATTCGCTTTGACGACCGTGTGGCGGACTATCCCTACGACTGCTTGGGAGAGCTTGACCATGCCTACGCCATAACCGTTCACAAAAGCCAGGGCAACGAGTTTGAGGCGGTTATAATCCCCCTTATGGACGTTTCCTCCCGGCTCTGCTACCGCAATCTGCTCTATACCGCCGTAACAAGGGCAAAAAAGCTGCTCATCATAGTGGGCGACGCAAGAGCGGTTTACACCATGGTGGACAACAACCGCCGCACAGGCAGATTTACCAATCTGCGCTATATGCTGGAGGAAAAATAAGCGTTTCGCCGCATAATTAAGGAATTTTTAATAAAATCCGAATTGACAAGCGCCGTATTATGCTTTAATCTTATTATATAAGCTTATAAACGAATGTAATCGGAGGATTATAATGCCTGCTGATATAGGAATAGATCTCGGAACCACAAAAATCATAGCCTACGACCCAAACAGGGGCGTGCTTTTCCGCGAACCGAACATAGTCGCAGTGAACAACGACACCGGCGAAATAGTCGCTATATGCTCGGAGGCGCATAAAATGCTCGGCAGGACGCCGTCATTCATCTCCGCCATGTGCCCCATGGGCGGCGGAGTTATTTCGAACTACCATTTGACGAACGAGCTTATCCGCTACGCCTTAAAAAAGGTCTGCGGAGAGAGCTATTTTAAGCCCCGGGTGGCAATCTGCGTGCCGAGTATAATCACGGACGTGGAGCAGCGCGCGGTGGTGGACGCCGCCATCTCCGCGGGCGCGCGCAAGGTCTACCTCATAGAGGAGCCGGTGGCGGCGGCGCTGGGCGCGGGACTTGACATTTCAAGGCCGGAGGGTCGCTTTATAATCGACATAGGCGGCGGCACTACGGATATTGCGCTGCTTTCCCTCTCCGGCGTTGTGTGCAAATACTCCGTCAAAATCGCAGGAAACCGCTTTGACGAGGAAATTATACGCTACGTTCGCCTAAAGCATGGGCTGCTCATAGGTCAGCGCATGGCGGAGGAGGCAAAAAAGGCAATCGGAACCTGCTGGCATTTCGACGACGACCGCAGCTTTGAGGTCAAGGGCAGAAACCTGCTCACCGGACTGCCCGGGCGGGTCACGCTCAGCTGGCAGGAGCTTTCCGAGGTGTTTTACGACCTTGCGGAGCAGCTTTCAGCCGCGGTGCAGAAGGTCTTTGAGAAAACCCCGCCGGAGCTTGCCGGCGACATAAAGGCGAACGGCATACTTATGACCGGCGGCGGCGCCCGCCTGAACGGTCTGGATAAATATTTCTCGAACCGCTTTAACCTCAAATGCAGCGTTGCGGAAAATCCGGAGGAATGCGTCGCCGTGGGAACCGGAGCGTCATTTAAGCTCGAGGGCTACCTGCGGGACTGCGTTTCCGAAGCGAACAACAGGCTCCATGGATAACGCCGTACAGACAAACCGGGATACGGGGCTGCTCAAGATAATCGCCTTTGTCACCATGGCGATTGACCACATAGGCTATGTGTTTTTTCCGCAGTATATGTGGCTTCGGGTAATCGGGCGGCTTGCGTTCCCTATTTTTGCCTACTGCCTCGCCCTCGGCTGCGTTTATACAAAAAATCCGAAAAAATATGCGCTGCGGCTGCTTGCTTTCGCACTGGTATCTCAGCCGTTTTATTCCCTTGCGTTCTTTCCCTATGATACCGGACTGCTTTTTGACCCCATAAATTACGGAACGCTTTCTGCGGCGGCTTCCTGCATAGCTTCAAATTTGCACCTCAATATAGGCTTCACCATGCTTTTGGGATTTGGCGCCATTGAAGCGCTGAAGCACAAAAAGTGGCTCTTTTTCGTGATAATCGCCGCCGCTTCCCTTTGGGAGGGCTTTGAATATTCCTTCTACGGCGTAATTTTAATGGTGCTCATGTACTTTTTGTGCCGAAGAGAACCGGAAATTTTCGGAACCGTCATCGGAATTTATCTTTTGATAATGTTCCTCGATACGCCGAACATAGCTCTTATGGGAATTTTCCTCAATGCTCAGGGCTTTGCGGTTCTTGCTCTGCCGCTTATGCTTATAAACACGAAAAGCGGCGTGAAAATTCCCCGGTGGCTGGGCTACGGCTTTTATCCCCTGCATATTTTTATAATTTATCTTGCAAAATTATTCATTTAGTTATAGAATATATATGTTAAGAATTAAGCTCCCTTGTTATGCTCAAGGGAGCATAATTATTTGCGGAGGTAAAAAGGAAAATGAGTAAAAAAGCCCAAAAGCCAAAGGAGCAAAACTATGTAAAGCGGTTTTTGCCCTACTACAAGCCGTATCTGCCCACGCTGTTTTTGGATTTGTTCTGCGCTTCCCTCACCACGGTGTGCGACATTGTTCTGCCGGTAATCGTTCGGAACATCACAAACATGGCGCAGCGCGATGCGGCCAGTCTTACAATAAGCTTCATTTTGAAAATCTGCGCCGTTTATGTGGTTCTGCGCATAATCGACACTGCGGCGAACTACTTTATGACGAACATAGGTCACATGATGGGTGCAAAGCTTGAAGCGGATATGCGCCGCGACCTGTTCGCCCATTTGCAGGAAATGAGCTTCAGCTTTTACAGCAACACCAAGGTGGGGCAGCTTATGAGCCGCCTTACCAAGGATCTCTTTGACGTGACGGAATTTTGCCACCACGCCCCGGAGGAAATCCTCATCGGTATTGTGAAGTTCATAGCCTCGCTGATTATACTGCTCAACGTCAATGTTCCGCTGACGCTGTTCGTGTACATTATGATTCCCGTGCTCGGGTGGTTCGTGCTCAAGCTCAGACACGAACTGCGGACGAATTTTTACAGCGAACGTTCCCAAATAGGCGAAATCAACGCACAAATTGAAGACAGCCTTTTGGGCATCCGCGTTGTGCAGAGCTTTGCCAACGAAGAAATGGAAAAGCAGAAGTTCCAAAAGGGCAACGAGGTTTTCCTCGGAATCAAGCGCAAGGCGTACCGCTCCCTCGGCAAGCTGCACTGCGTAATCCGACTGTTTGACGGCATTATGTATATCACCGTGGTCGCTCTTGGCGCGGTGTTCCTGATGAACGGGCAGATAACCCCGGGCGACTACATGGCGTACCTTCTCTACACCACGGTACTGCTCAACACCGTAAGCCGCCTTGCCCAGTTCACCGAAACCTTTATGCAGGGGCTTACCGGCGTGGAACGCTTCTATGAAATTATGGACGTGGAGCCGGAAATTAAGGACGACCCGGACGCGACGCCCATCGAGAACGTCACCGGCGACATTGAGCTGCGCAACGTAGGCTTCGCTTACAGCGACTCCAAGAGCGAGGTTCTCTCCAAGGTGAACCTGCACGTTCACCCCGGCGACAACGTGGCTTTGGTCGGACCTTCCGGCGGCGGCAAAACCACCTTGTCGAACTTAATTCCGCGCTTTTATGACGTTACCGAGGGCGAGGTGCTCCTTGACGGGCGCGACATCCGCAAAATCACCCTCGAGAGCCTGCGCCGCAACATCGGCGTTGTGCAGCAGGACGTTTACCTTTTCTCCGGAACGATTTACGACAATATTCTCTACGGCAAGCCGGATGCAACCTATGAGGAGGTCATTGAAGCGGCGAAGCTTGCCGGCGCGGACGAGTTTATCCATGAGCTTGATGATGGCTATCAGACCTATGTGGGCGAACGCGGCGTGAAGCTTTCCGGCGGACAGAAGCAGCGTATTTCCATCGCCCGAGTGTTCCTCAAAAACCCGCCGGTGCTCATTCTTGACGAGGCGACCTCCGCCTTGGACAACGAAAGCGAGCGCCTTGTTCAGCAGAGTCTGGAGCGGCTTTCCAAAGGACGCACGGTGTTCACCATTGCCCACCGCCTGAGCACCATCCGCGGAGCGAAAACCATCCTTGTCCTTGACGACGAAGGCATTGTGGAGCAGGGCAGCCATGACGAGCTTATGGCAAAGCAGGGCGTTTACTACCGCCTGCAAAAGCTTGTAGAAAGCTGATTATAATGCGAAAAAACGGTGTTTTTCCGAAAGGGAAAAATGCCGGTTTTTGTGTACAGGCAGGGCCTGCAAAACCGTTAGCAGTCGTGCAATACGAGTGCTAAAATTAACATTCAGTTCACAATATTTAGTATCCTTTTTAACAAACCGGCGGTACAATATAGATGTTCCGAGAGGGAAAGAAAGAGTTCTCCCGAAGGAGCAAATAAATTTTATAATCACCACTGAAATAGATAATTTGTACTGGAGGAATTTGTATGTTGCTTAAGCCTTATCGTAAAAATGAAAATGAGATTTTTGACCCCTTCCACGATCTTGACATGATGGAGCGTGCAATGTTCGGTTATCCTGAAACCAGAAAAGAAGGATTCATCAGAACCGACATTAAAGAGAAAGATAACGAATATGTGGATTTTGTAGTAACGGCCCGCAAATACAAGACGACGCTGACTGCAAAATATAAGAACCGTAAAATGTGGCATAAGCCCTTTGTCGGTGATGTGATTTCTCATCTTCCTGGAACGAT
>USFO01000030.1 GCA_900553955.1 uncultured Oscillospiraceae bacterium | reverse complement strand
GGCAGCACCTCCGGCTCCGGCGTTATCAAGATTACCGCAAACGCCGCCGCCAAGGACGAACAGAACCCCCACACCGGCGCTCCGGTGATGAGCATGGCGCCTGCGGTTCTCGTGCTCGCGGCAGCGGCACTCGTGCTCAAAAAACGCGGATAATATCTAACCAAAAATTCTTCTCCTTTCTTAAAATCGGCAAAGCCCCTTCGCGTGGTCAGGCGCGAAGGGGCTTTTGCTGTTTTTTTGAGCATACGGCGGATTTATAATAAACACAGTATTGCAGGAAATGAATTGAAAAAGAAGGCATATTGAGGCAGTAAAAAACAATATATGGGCTTCGGAAAAAATAATGATACCGAAACTGTCATTTATTCCGCAAGCCCTTGACAAATGGTTTGAAAAGGGCGATAATTATATTTCGGTGGAGGAAATCCGCCTAAAACAGAATATTGGCATATTTCGGAACACGGCTTTGCACTTTTTTGCGCGAAGTACAGAGGAACGGGGTGCAATTCCCCGACGCAGAAACGGCACTGTAAGGTGTGATGTTCTTTCCGACGGCGCAGCAGCGCGGTCACTCGCGGGAGCGGGGAAGGCTTTGCGGAAAGAACGGACGAAAGTCCGCACACCAAGTCAGAATATTCGGTTCCGGTTTTCGGTTTGGCTTTCCCAAGCGGAATATATGTGAGTGCATAAATGCGTTTGCACCAAAGCCATTTTTGGGATTTTGGTGCTTTTTTGTTGCAAAAATTCGGGAGAGAGGCGCTTTTGCCTACGGTGCAGACAATTCCGGCTTCGGCTGTTTATATATAAAAATGTTTAAAAGGAGAGAAAAGTATGAAGAAAATTTTATCTCTGCTTCTTGCAATTATTATGGTTATCGGGCTTTGCCCCTTAACTGTATTTGCGGGGCAGAGCGCGCCGCTTGCTCTTGAAAGCGGCAAAGGAACCAAGGACGAACCGTATCTAATATATACGGCGGAGGATCTGGCGGCGTTCAGAGACAAGGTCAACTCCGGCAAAGCGAAAAGCACATCTGAGCTTTGTGCAACGCTTATGGCGAACATTGACCTTTCTTCCCTTGAGGGAAGCTGGCAGCCGATAGGTTTTCATCAGAGTTACAGCAATTATGTTTATTACGGCGGAACCTTTGACGGAAACGGCTTTACCGTAAGCGGCCTTAAAATAGATAACGCCCTGCAATATCAGGCACTGATAGGCTACGTAAAGGGCGGCACTGTAAAAAATCTGACGGTGGAGGGCAGCGTAAAGACTGCGACAACCTCCTCTGCATACGCGGCGGGTATCGTGGCCAGCGGCAGCCCCGTCACAATAGAGAACTGCACCAACAAAGCGGAGGTCACAGCCATCCAAAAAGGTTATGCGGCGGGTGTTGTGGCGTATATTGCCGGGGAAAGCAAGGTTTCCGGCTGCTATAATACCGCAAAGGTAGCTGCAAACGGCGACTATGTGGGCGGTATCGCCGGAAATATGAGCGGTTCCGCAATAGAGAACTGTTTTAACAGCGGCGAAATTGTAAATACCGGAAAGCCTGGATCCTATGCATACTGCACCGGCGGTATTGCAGGCTCCATGAGCGGAGCCTCAAAGATAGAACGCTGCGGCAATACCGGCACCGTTACGAGCACCATAAAGCGCACTGGCGGTATAGTGGGCAGCGCCAGCGGAACGGTTTCCTCCTGCTTTAATACAGGCAACGTCACCGGAATTTATGCTGTCGGCGGTGTTGCCGGCAGCGCGGGCAGCAAGGATACCAAAATCACCGATTGCTATAATACGGGCAATGTTGTATGCAATGCGTCTGCCATTACATTCAGCGACAGCAATGCAAAGGGCGTAGGCGGCGTGATAGGCGACGCTTCAAGCTCTTCCAATACCGGCGTAGTTATCAAAAACTGTTACAACGCCGGAACGGTTGTAAATAATGATACGGCAACTGCCGATATAACCATCGGCGGCGTCGTTGGAACGAGCGCCGGAAAGAACTACAAGGGCGAAGTGAGCGCTACCGGACTTATTAAGGCTGAAAACTGCTATTACAAGGCGGCGGAAGGTTTGCAGGGTGACGGATACGATGCTTCTGCGACCGGAGTCACATCCAAAACCGACGATGAGCTGAAAGCGGCGGGCATGGCTGCGCTCATCGGAGCGGCTTATACGGACAAGGAAAACGACTATCCCATTCTGGGATGGCAGGACCCCAATGCAAAGTACACGGTCAAGTTTGTGCTCTCTCCCGCAGGAGCGGTTTTGACGGTGAAAGCCGATGAAGAAACCGTTGCTCCCGAAGAGGACGGCAGCTATCTGCTCAAAAACGGCACATATTCCTATAAGGTTTCCGCACCGGAATGTGAAACGAAAGAGGGAACATTCACCGTAGCTTACGGCGGGCAGAATATATCCGTAATCCTCGAAGAAAAGCTTTACGATGTATTGTTTACCACCGTTCCCGCGGACGCGGTGCTTGAGGTTTCGGGACAGGCTCCCCTCGCGGACGGAAGAACCTATCGCCTTCCCAAATCGGGAAATCCGTACAGCTATACCGCAAAGGCGTTCGGATATAAAGAGTATGCGGGAAGCTTCAGCGTAGGCGAAAACGGCGGCAAGGTCAACGTAACCCTTAACAAGCTGCCGAATTATGCGGTGAGCTTTGGCGCAATAACCGCTGCGGACGGTAAGGAAATTGCTCCTGTCATAAAGGTTGTAAGCAGCGAGTGGCCTGCATACGAAATTTCCGAGGAGAATGCAGGAAGCTATTCTCTGCCGGACGGTGAATATACATACAGCATAAGCTGCCCCGGTTACAAGGCGGTAAAGGGAAGCTTTACGGTAAACGGAGCTGCGATTTCCGTTCCGGCGGTTACACTGGAGGTACAGGTAGCCTGGGACGGAAAAACCTATTCTGAGCCGCAAAAGAATTCCGACGGAGTATATTTAATCGGGTCACCGGATGAGCTTATGTGGTTCAATAAGAACGGTAAGCTCACCGATTCCGCAAAGCTTACCTCGAATATCACCATAAATGAGGATGTAAACGAAGAGGATAAGACAAAGCTCTATAAATGGCAGCCTTGGGGCTATGTCGATGCAAACTCAAACTACAACAAGGTGACCTATACCGGAACCTTTGACGGAGCGGGTCATACCATAAGCGGACTTTATGTTCTTACAAGCGGAACAAACTATAAGGCGAACTACACGGGAATGTTCGGCTATGTGGGCGTGGGCGGAAAGGTATGCAACATCACCATAGCAAACAGCTTGATTGAAGCAAAGGGAACAAACAACAGAGGCAAATATGTGGGCGCAGTGGCAGGCTCCTCCGACGGAGCTTTGGAAAATTGCCATACCGAGGAAACCGTAACCGTCAAGGGCGTGAGCTATGTTGGCGGCATTGTCGGTTCTGTTAGCGGAACGGTAGCAAAGTGCTCCAACAGGGCGGCGGTAATTGCTTCCGTGAGCTATGCCGGAGGCATTGCGGGCGAAAACAGCTCCGAATCCTCCGCATCCGTAACAGAATGCTTTAACGCCGGCAATATAACCGCAAACAGTATGGCAGGCGGCATAACCGGAAGCCTGTATAGCGGCGGCACCATGAGCAAGGTCTATAATACCGGAACGGTAAAGGCACTTGCTTCCGGCGGAATTGCGGGCGGCATTACCGGAACATTCCGCTACGGAACGATTTCAAACGCATACCAGTGCGGCAGCCTTGAAGCGAAAAATGCAGGAACCGTGGCAGGTAGGCTTGAATGGTCGGGCGGCCAAAAGACCCTTGATAAGGTTTTTGTTCTTAAAAGCACATTTGAAGCAATTTGCCTTGAAAACGGCTGCACAGTTCAAAGCGGAAAGGCCGAGGAAAAGACCTCTGCGGAGCTGAAGGCTCTTGCACCGGAGCTTGATGGCTTCGCTGAGGACAGCGGCAATATCAACTCCGGCTATCCGGTGCTCAAATGGCAGGTTTCCGGCACGGCAGAGCCGGAGGATCCGGATAAACCCGCAAGCGACCCCGCAGGTTGGGACGGCAAAGCCTCCGTTCAGCCCGAACAGGAGAACGGAGTTTACCGCATAGGCACTCCGGAGGAATTTAATTGGTTTGCAAACGCAGCAAAGACCGATTTGACGATAAAAGCCGTGCTTACGGCGGATATTGACCTTAATAACCGCAAAATAAGCCCCATCGGCGCTTTTGATAAGGCATTCGCAGGGGAATTTGACGGAGCAGGCTTTGAAATAAAGAATATCTACTGCAAGGAAAGCGGTTCTGCCGCATTGTTCCTCAAAAACGCAGGTACAATAAAGAATTTGACCGTAAGCGGAAGAATTATCGGCGGAGATTACACCGCCGCAATAGTTTCCAAGAACGCCGGAATCATTGACGGCTGCACCTCAAAGGTTAAAGTGAGCGGCGGCAGCCATACCGCAGGTATTGCGGCACTCAATGAAAAGGGCGCGGTTATCACCGAATGTACCAATATCGGAAACATAGACGGCAATAGATATGTTGGCGGCATTACCGGCGAAAACGCAGGCAGCAAGGAGAGCCCCGCTAAGGTGGAAAAATGCGTAAACGGCGGCTTCGTGCGGGCAGAGGGCTTTATGCTCGGCGGTATAGCGGGTGACAACAGCGGCGAAGTCAAGCTCTGCGCCAACAGCGGAAATATTGTGAACACCGCCGTAATACTTCGTGGCTGCACCGGCGGCTGCGTTGGCAGAAACGACGGTACTGCGGAAAATCTCTATAATAAGGGCTGTGTGGAGAGCGCGGGCGGCTGTGTAGGCGGCTGCGTGGGACTCAATCTTTCAGGCTCCGTTTATGTAAGACTTTACAATGCGGGGGATGTAACCGGAGGCGACTACGAGGACGACGGTTATCCCACCGATAACGGCGTAAGCTCCGAGGCGGATATTGCCGAAGCCGAAAAGCTTTTGGCAAAGGAGCTTGGCAGACTTCCCGAGAAGAATAAAATCACAGGAAAGCTTTCCATAAGCGGAAAAGCCGCTGTCGAATCCGAGGTTAAAGCGGAATACACCGGCAACGAAAGCGGCATTGTGTATATCTGGTATTACAGCTATGGCGAGGGCGACGATGCGGTTACGGCGATTTCCTCGAAGCCGGAATACAAAATCCCTCTTGATATGGGCGGAAGAAAGCTTCGCCTTAAAGTGGTATGCGAAACCGCCGAAGGCCTGCTTACCGCAGAAACCGAAAAAGTAGAGGGACTTGTGGGAACCGTGAAGATAGAGGGTGCTGCGGTGGTTGGAAAGACCCTGAAAGCAGTATTCTATTCTTCCGAGAGTGTTACAAACCTCAAATATCAGTGGTATGTGGGCAAAAACCCCATATCCGGCGCAGACAAGGCGGAATATACCCTTTTACCCTCGGATGAAGGCAAGGTTCTCACCGTCAGAGTGAGCAGTGCGGATGCGGCAGGCTATGTGGAAGCCTCCACCAAGGTTATAAAAACCGCGGAGCAGGCGGGAGTTTGGAAGGAAAGCGAATGCTCCGAGCCTGTGAACATCAGCGGCGTGTACCAAATCACCACAGAAAAAGAGCTTCACTGGTTCGCAAGTGAAGTAAACGGCGGAAACACCGGAATTTCCGCAAAGCTGCTCAACGATATAGCACTTACCACCGAAAACTGGTATCCTATCGGTAGGAGCGGGCACGCCTTTGCGGGCAGCTTCGACGGCAACGGCAAAAATATCACGAACTTTAAGCTCACCTCCAATGAGAGCGAAACCGGATTTTTCGGATATATCCTCGGCGGCGGTAAGGTAAGCGGTCTTCACCTTTTCGGAGAGGTAAAGGCCATAGGCGATGTTAGCCAGACCGGCGGTATAGTCGGCGGCATGGACGATAAGGACAAGGCGGCTTCTATAACCGACTGTTCGTTCTCCGGAAGCGTCAGCGGTGCGATTCAGACCGGCGGCATAGTCGGCTGCGTAGGCTTAGGCAACAAGGTCGAACGCTGCTCAAACAGCGCTTCGGTAGAGGGAACAGAGCAGGTGGGCGGCATAGCCGGAGCGAACTCCTACGGATATATTCGCTACTGCAAAAATACCGGCGCCGTGGGCGGCGAAACCGCAAAGCGGGTCGGCGGTATAGTAGGCGAGGAGCAGAACTATGCGGAAATGCTTGCCTGCTACAACAGAGGAACCGTAACCGGCGCGGATTATGTGGGAGGTATTGCGGGCGATGTTTATGTAGCCTCCATGCCCCTCGGTTGTTACAGCACCGGAAAAGTCAGCGAGGCTGTTCGCTGCGGCGGCGCAGTGGGAAGCTTCGGCGGCGATGATTACATCATGATAAAACGCGGCAGCTTCTACATGGGACCGCTTTCGCCCGTATTTAAGGCAAACGGCTCCGTTATGAGAAGCGAAGCCGAAATGAAAGGCAGCTCCTTTGTTTCCGAGCTTAACAGCGAAGCCTACGGCAAGTTCTTTGCAAAGGATATTGCGAACAAAAACGGCGGCTTCCCGATACTCAGCTGGGAAGCGGACGGCTTTGCGATTACATTTAATCCTAACGGCGGAAGCTGCGAAACCGAAAGCGTTTATACTGCGGCGGACGGAACTCTTTCCGTGATGCCGGAGGCGTACCGTTGGAATCACAGCTTTGACGGTTGGTTCACCGAAATGAACGGCGGAACCAAGGTTACGGAGGAAACTGTGTTCACCGAGGACGCAACCCTCTATGCTCACTGGACGGCCACCCATCCCTCCACCGGCGAGCAGAGCAAAAAGACCGTTTACCTCTCGATTTCCGAGGACGGAAGCTACGTCATCGGAAAGGACAGCGGCAAAACGCTTATGACCGTGGTTCCCATGGAGGTTGATTGGTTCGACCTTTCCGAATACGGCCTTTCCGAATATCAGATAAGAGAAAACGGAACCGTGCTCAAGCAGCCCACTGTGCTGCACCTGTTCATACGTGCCCTTGAAAAATATTACCTTGGTGGAGAAACCCTTACTTTGGGCGGAGACGCCATGACTGTGAGCGGAAACGCCGCAAGTATGTTCTTCAATAAATTCTGGGGTCACGATGAAAACCTCGTATATTTCATCAATCACAAATATCCGCTTATGCGGGAGGGAGTGGGCGCAACCGCCGACTATATGACCCTCGAAAACGGAGATATAATCGAGGTGGCAATGTATAGCAGCCCCGACTTCTACACAGACAAGAACGCAGGCTTTGCGTATTTCACCGGAGAAGACGGAAAAGCCGTGGAAAATATCGAAATTATGGCGGGAATTGAGCAGACCTTGGTGCTGCACCGTGCAAATGCCGATATGATGAGTGGAAAACCCGGTGACGAAACCGTTTCCGGCGCACAAATATACAGCACGGAGAATATTTCTGCCGCAGGCGGAAACATAACCGCTTGGACGCCCCTTGAAACCACCGGAAGCAACGGCAGCTTCACCTTCACATTCGCAAAAGCGGGCACATACGTCATTGCCGCACCGGGAAGCAGCGTAAGTGCGCCCGGAATCTGCAAAGTAACCGTTCTGCCGAACCCGGTGCTTGACACGGAAAACAAAATCGCCGCAATCGGCAATGTAACACTTGAAAGCAAGCCCGCCATTGACGCGGCAAGGGATGCTTACAACGCCCTTCCCGAGGAGGACAAGCCGAAGGTTAAGAATTATCAGACTCTTCTTGACGCGGAGGCCGCATATACTCTGTTGCTCGACAAAGCAGCCGCGGAAGCCGTTGATAACCTCATCGAAGCCATCGGTGAAGTGGAATACACCACAGAGAGCAAGGCAAGAATCGACGCTGCCCGCACCGCCTATGACGCACTGACCGAGGCTCAGAAGGGCTATGTCGCGAAGTACGACACGCTTGCCGCGGCGGAAAACACTTATGCGATGCTTGCAGACAAAGCCGCGGCGAAGGCTGTTGAGGATATGATAGCAGCCATTCCGAACGAAAACGAGCTTACTCTTGACGACGAAGCGGGTATTACGGCGGCAAGAGCAGCTTACGGCGCACTGACCGAGGCTCAAAGGGCATACGTTCCAAACGAAGCTAAGCTCGCCGCGGCGGAAGCAAGGCTTGCGGAGCTGAAAGCCCTTGCCGAGAAGGAAGAAGCCGACCGCAAAGCTGCTCAGAGCGTGACGGATTTGATAAACGCTCTGCCGAACCCGGTGCAGCTTGAGGACAAAGCTAAGGTTGAAGCGGCTCGCGGGGCATACAATATGCTCACCGAGGATCAGAAGCCTCTTGTGGCTCCCGAAGCTCTCGAAAAGCTTGCCGCTGCCGAAAATGAGATTGCCCGCCTTGAAAAAGAACGCGACGACAAAGCAGCCGCCGCAGTCGTCGAAAAGCTTATTGCGAACATAGGCGAAGTAACCCTCGAAAGCAAGCCCGCCATTGATACCGCAAGAAACGCATATAACTCTCTCACCGAGGAGCAGAAAGCGTTTGTTGCGAACTATCAAACGCTGGTCGAAGCGGAAGCGGCATACGCACATCTGCTTGACAGCGCAGCGGCAAAAGCAGTTGACGAAGCGGTTGCGAAGCTCGCTCCCGTGACCCTCGAAAGCAAAAATGCCATTGAGGAAGCAAGAAAAGCGTTTGACGAACTTACTCCGGCACAGAAAGAGCTCCTTGCACCCGAAACCGAGAGCAAGCTCAAGGCTGCGGAAGCCGAATATGCCCGCCTTGTAAAGGAAGCTGCGGACAAAGCCGCGGCAAAAGCCGTTGAGGACAAGATTGCGGCGCTCCAGCCTGTGACCAAGGACAGCGGCGATGCTATAAAAGCCGCCCGCGACGCATACAACGCTCTTACCGAGGAGCAGAAGAACCTTGTTTCCAAAGACTCTGTTGCGGCTCTCGATAAAGCCGAAAAGATCTACGATATGATTATCGCAAGCACTAAACCCGGAACTGCGGCCGGCGACAATACCGGCAGCACCTCCGGTTCCGGCGTAATCCATATTGCGGCGAACGGCGCTTCCAAGGGAGAGCGCAACCCCAATACCGGCGCGCCTGCGATGAGCATTGCTCCCGCAATGCTCGTGCTCGCGGCAGCGGCACTCGTGCTCAAAAAGCACAAATAACTAAATCGCGAATCACTTCTCCCTCCTTTTAGATGCTTTAGAAGCAAAGCAGCACCCCTCCGAACAGTAACGCCCGGAGGGGTGCTTGCTGTTATGGATTGTTGAGAGAGCTGTCGGTGCGGCGGGTTTGCACTGTGCGGGCGGATTTTTCGGCGTTGCCGATGGGAATGCGGCGGTATTCGCCGCCAAAATAGTTTTTCTCCGGCTATGGAGCAATAAGTTTTGCCATAAAAATATCTCCCTTCGCAACAATAAAGTTGAATTCAACTTTAAGCTTGCATTATAGATACCATACATTTGCAAAGTAAAAGAACAAAGTGTTAAAAATATGTTGCGATTTGCTCCATATATAGTATAATGGTAGCAGAGTTTTTATGGAGGAACTTGTTATGCAGGAACTTTTAGTTGGCAGAGTTTATCGTCATTTTAAGGGCGACTATTATCTGGTTGAGGGAGTTGCGAAAAGCTCCGAAACCGGCGAAGATTATGTGATTTACCGCAAGCTTTACGGCGACGGCGGACTTTGGATTCGCCCGCTTGAGATGTTTATGAGCAAGGTGGACAAAGAAAAATACCCGTATGTAAAGCAGGAATACCGCTTTGAGCTTTTGGAAATCAAAAGCGCCGCAGGGCACTGAGCAGAAATATTCACAGGAACTTTCGACAAAAAAGGAGAAAAAAAATGGCAGAAGTAATGGTTGAAACGAGTGCGCGGCACGTTCATCTTTCAAAAGGGCACATTGAGGCGCTTTTCGGCAAGGGTGCGGAGCTTACCAAAAAGCGGGAGCTTTCTCAGCCGGGGCAGTTTGCCTGCGAGGAGAGAGTCACCGTGGTGGGCGAGAAAAAATCCATCCCGAACGTAATCGTGCTTGGACCGGCGCGGGCGCAAACACAGGTGGAGGTTTCTCTCACCGACGCACGCAGCCTTGGCGTAGCGGCACCCATCCGCGAAAGCGGCAATCTTGCAGGCTCCGGCGCATGCAAGCTGGTAGGCCCCTGCGGCGAAGTTGAAATTTCCGAAGGCGTTATCGCCGCGAAGCGCCACATTCACCTTGACCCTGCCACGGCGGAAAAATTCGGTGTTGCGGATAAGCAAAACGTGTTCGTAAAAATCGAAACGGCAGAGCGCACAACGATTTTCGGCGACGTGGCGGTGCGCGTAAGCCCGAATTATGTTCCGGCGATGCATATAGACACCGACGAAGCTAACGCGGCGGGAGTGTGCGGCGGCGAATATGGGGAAATTTTGCCGTGTTCAAAAAATTAAGCTTCCGTTTTTGCCAAAATGCGCTTAAAGCCTTGACATTTGCTGTGAAAATGTTCATACTGTAAACAGTATATGAACAATTTGTTGAAAAAAGAATAATTCCAAAGAATCATTAAAGGAACGCGCAATAAAGAGAGCAGCAGGTGAGAACCCTGTGAGCGAGCACACATTGCAGAACGCAAAAAAGCGTACTGCTTTGCCGTATTGCGGAGCGAAGCCCAATTATGCCATTGTGCCGGAATTAAATCCGGTGCGAGAAGGCGGGAACAGCGATGAAGCATAGCCGGAAGACTTATTCGGACGAATGACGTTTATATTTTTGCAGCAAGAAACGCAAAATAGATTTGCGCCACCGCACGAACAAGCCCGAGAGGCTTTGTTTGTGCGGTTTTTTATTTGTGCGAAAGGGGCAATTGCAGCGGTAACGCTGTTTGCAAATAAAACAAAAAAGAAACGGAAGGGGATTTTTTTATGAAAAAAATCTTGTCAATGCTGCTTGCGGTATTGATGGTACTTTCAATGCTTCCCGTAGTGGCACTTGCCGAGGAAGCGGGTCAGCTCAGCCTTAACGAGCAGGAGGAGGTTGTTTCCGAACAGCCTGTTTCCGAGGAACCCGAAGCCGAAGAACCGGTTTTGGCGGCAGCTCCCATGCCCACAGCCGGCGGAATTTCCGTCGAGCTCAAGGGCGTTCACAATGCACAGATAGCAAGCCTTAAAGTCTATTCTTACGACGGCAAGGTTAAGGGCAGCGATGATTTCCTTGACGGAAACGCCGCAGTTGCGGACGGCTACGCCCTCAAGTATCTTGTAACCCTCCCCGTGGGTGACTACTGGGTAGAGGGCTATGACGCCAGCGGAAAAATGAACGGCGGTATCGCCATTACCGTTAAGGAGGACAGCTCCGTATTCACTTTCCACCGTGTTTATGAGCTTCGTGCTACCAACAGCGGATGGGTTTACGGAACCGATTATTCCATTGACCTCGACATCACCGGCAAGGACGGCACGAAACGCGAAGTGACCATCGGCGAAACCATTGCATGGGGCAACGAGTACAATAGCTGCCTCTTTATGGACGGTGACACCGTAAAGGCAACCTTCGTTCCCCTCGGCGAAAAGGCAGCCACCGCAATGCCTGTAACCGTTACCAAATCGGGCAACCAGACCACCTCCAACATTGACATTACCGCAGAAATTCCTCAGTCGGTAACCGTCACCTTCAAAGCACCCAAAGGCTCCACCGTAAGCGTGGGCACTTTGGCAAGCTACTATGTTTACAGCTTCTATGAGGCAAAATCCGTCACCGAGGACGAAAACGGCGTTACCGCGGTTTTTGATGTTCCCGATACCATAACCGGTCAGATGTTCTACCGCGTTCAGAACTCCAACGGCGTTACCTATTGGCAGTTCGATAACATCAAGACCTCCAAGGAAATCACCGTAACCGCAGAGGATCTCCACATTGGCGACAGCTCCTTCGGCAAAAACACCGTTTATCGTTACGAGAAAAATATGTTCGACCGTGCCGATATATATCTCAACATCAACGACAAGGGTTATATGAACATGGAAGTGGGCGAGACCTACGAGCTTAACGTTTTCCGTAACTGGATGGCTATTGAAAACTTTATGAACGCAAAAGTTGCGCTTCCCGATATGCACTACAAGGTCATCGACCACGAGGGCAACCCCAGCGACGTTGTTTCCATCACTCCCGACGCAAACAACAGCTCCGTTGCAAAAATGACCGCCAACAAAAAGGGTATGGCAATCGTTCTTGTAACCTATGACTCCATGACTCACATGCAGGGTCAGAGCAGCACCAAGAGCAAGGAATTCTCCGCCATTTGGCCGGAATGCACCGGCGTGTTCGTCGTAACAGTAGGAGCAGACGGCTCCTCCGTTGTCACCAATATGGTTATGGACAGACTTGAAAGCGAAGAGGGCGCAATTGACGCAGAGCACGACATTCTCTTCTATCTGGGGAACTCCGGTGCTTCTTACAGTTTCGTTCCCGAAAGCGGCAGCAAGGTTTCCGTTGACCGCTGCTATGTGGGAAGCTCTCTCTCCTTCAGCGGCTTCACCACCAGAGGCGTTTCCGTGGACAGAGACGGCAAGGTAACCGTAAGCGGACTTACCTCCGGCCGCCACATCATCAAAGTGGAAAAAGACGGCAAGGCAACCTATCAGGTCGTCACCACCAGAAAAGTAAGCTACACCATGTATGACAGCGAGGGCAACGAGGTGAACTTCTACACCAACAGACCCAAAGCGGGCGAAAAGGTAAAGATTCAGTTCAATAACCTTGTAAACCCGGCTGAAAAGCTCTCCGGCGCATACAACTTCAACGCCTCCATCTACTATAAAGCGGAGGACGGCACCATGTTCCGCTCCAACCCGGGCAGCCCCTTCGGCGTATATGATTTCAGCGGCAACCCCGTTCGCCAGCTTATCGAAATCACCGTTCCGGAAAACTGGGAAAACGGCAGCTACAACCTTGTGGGCGCAATCAAGATGGGCGGCTTTGCGGGAACCACCGTCGGCGGACACCGCGGAATAAATTACAGAGTGGGACTTGATCCGAACTTCAACGCTCCGCAGGCAAGAATGGTTCTCAGCCGTATGCCCGATTTCACCATTCCTGTTGCGAACGCAGAGTATGAGGCCAACAGACCCGCAGCCGAAAAGGTCGAAAAGATGATTGACGCCATCGGCGAAGTGACCCTCGGCAGCAAGAGCGCAATCAACGCCGCCCGCGCAGCCTACAAAGAGCTTACCGCTGCACAGCAGGAGCTTGTGGGCAACTATGGCGTGCTCCTTGACGCTATCGCAAGATATGAGGAGCTTACCGGCGGTGAAGGCGTTATTCACATCGAAGCTTCCGCAGCGGCAGCGGCAAAGGGCGAACAGAACCCCAACACCGGCGCAGAGGTCTTCGGAGAATAATTACGCCACGAACCCAAAGCGTTACATAAGCTGAAAAATCCCCGTGCTCAAACGAGCACGGGGATTTTTTTTGCGGGGCGAAAATATTTATTTTTTGCCGAACCTTTCGCAAGCTCCGAGGTAGGCAAGCAGTATGGCTAAGGAAATGAGCACGCCGCCGAGAATATCGGTGAACCAATGTACTCCGGAAAAGAGCCTGCCCACTACGATAACCGCTCCGAGCACGCCACAGCCTATGCAGAGCGCCGCGGAAAGAGCTTTGTTCTTTATGCGGCGGGCGAGCTGGTCAATAGCGGTGCTCATAATGCAGAGGGAAAGCACTGTGTGGGAGGAAGGAAAGGAGGCTTCAAGCCCCGAGCCAAGGTCAATCGGGCGGTAGTTCACTATGGCGTGCTCAAAAATCACATAGACGAGCACGGCGGCGGCGTAGCAGCCCGCAAGGGCGTAAATATCAGGGTCAACCTTGGCAAGGCTCTTTCGGGTGACAAGCTGATACACGCCTAAAAGCGCAAAGCAGCCCGCCACTGCAATGGCGGCATAGCCGAGGTAATCGGTGATTTTGTACCACGCAAGGTTTACGCCGAACAGGTTATGCACGGCTTCGTTTATCCCGCTCAGTCCGACAGAGGAGCCCTCCGGTCCGATGGCGCGAACGTCAATAAATTTGACCGCTAAAATAAGCGCACAGAAGAGCGCGAACGCTATTCCCGACAGGATGAATTTCGTCCTTGAATTGTTTTTCATTTTCCTTAAATCCTCCGTACAAAAGATTGTTTTTACTACTGCTATTATAGGCGCGGCAGCGGCCGCTGTCAAGAAAATACGGGAAACTTAAAAAAGCTTTGGTATGTTGAGCACTGTTAAAAGGCAAAGCTCCGCCCGCCGTGCTCATTTCCGGCTAATACCGCCCCGCCGTGCTCATACGGAGAAACTGCGTGCTCAAGACGCAAAAAATGGCCGTTTAAACAGGCAAAGGCATAATAAAGCAGAGAAAAAGCCACAGCACATCAATGCAGAAAACCACGCCGTCACACTCCCTTTGGGGAGTGTGACTCGATATTATAACATAATATAAATCAGCGCCAACAGGAGCTTTACATCGGCGTGCTCATTCCAGAGTAACCACAGCACGCCGAGGAAGAAGACCGCGCCGTCCCACTCTCTTTGGGGAGTGGGACATATACTATAACATAATATAAATCAGCGCCAACAGGAGCTTTACATCGGCGTGCTCGCTCCAAAGCAGCCACAGCACGCCGAGGAATTAGACCGCGCCGTCCCACTCCTTTTGGGGGGTGGGACATATACTATAACATAATATAAATCAGCGCCAATAGGAGCTTTACATCGGCATGTTCATTCCAAAGTAGCCACAGTACGCCGAGAATAATCAGTTTATCGCTACCAAGACCGCCGAGCATTTCCGACAGGGCAGAAAAGGGGCTTTGCATTGGGCTTGAGCACGATACGGCACGACCGTTAGGCGGCAAGCACGGATTTGAGCACGGAGGTGGGCAGCATTGCTGCGACGGGTATGAATTTGAGCACGGCTGAGGATAGCTTTGCTGTGTAGGGTAGTCTTGTGCAAATCTGCCGGGCGGGTTTTGGCAATTCTGCGGCGCGTTCGGCGGCGCCGCCGCTTGCGGGAATGCCGCCCCGGCAAGCAGCCGCGCCCGCTCGCGGCCTTCCTCCACGCGGCGTTCGGCTTCCTTTTGCATTTCAGCAAGCGCCTCCTCGGAGTAATCGTTGTGGTACCATTTCAAAAGTTACCCCCTCCCAAAAATTCCGCAGTCGCGCAGGGCAGGCAGCACGCTCAGCAGGCGGAGGATGTTTATAGCATCGTCCGCCTTTTTAGTGTCTTTCAGGTACGGCCGCAGCGCCCGAATTAAGCAGATATTCTTATCGTCGCAGTTCATCTTTGAAAAAATTTGTTGAATTTTCAGCAGCGTGTTTATGTCGAACGCAGGCTGTTCCGGCGATGGAGACGGCGGCTGACTCAGTTTGCCAAGCAGTGCCGAAAGGTCAAGCGGCGGCTGATTCTGCGGCGGGGCAGGCGGCGTGTTTGCCGCCGCGCACGGCGGAGATTGTGCATTCTGCGCGGGCTGCCCGAGCATTCCCATAAGTTGACGAATGCTGTCCTGTGCCTGCGGGTTTTGCAAAATTGACGAGAGCTGCTCGCTCAAATCCGGCATATCAGCCGCCTCCCATCAGCTTTTTGATTACGGCGCGGGCTGCCGGGTCGGAAAGCAGGCGTTCGATTGCGGCAGGATTGTTCGCATACTGCTGCACGGGCACGCCCGCCCGGGCGGCAAGCTCCTCCGCCTTGCCGCTTTGAAGCATGGCGGCGATTTGCTCCGGAGCTATTCCGAGCTTTTGGCTTGCGGCGTTAATCAGTGCCTGTTGCTGCTGCGGGGTGAGGTTCATATTCATAAAAATTCCGCCTTTCGCTTTGAAAAATGTGTTTTCGCCTTGTGCAAAGGACGAAAACGGAATATAATGATTTATATGAAACGGATTTTTCCGATATTCCGAAAGGGGGCGGGGCAATGCCGCGCGCAATTGTTTTTTCCGACAGCCACGGCGATTATGAAGCACTGGAGCGCATTATGGAGCGCCACTGCGAAAATGCCGAGCTTTTTATCCACCTTGGCGACGGCGAACGAGAGCTTGAATATCTGCGTTACGTTTATCCGGAGAAGAAAATTTTATTTGTCCGCGGGAACTGCGACTATGCAAGCTCCGCACCGGACTATGACCTTGTTGATTTTTGCGGAAAGCGTATTTTTTTCACCCACGGCTACCTCTATGGGGTGAAGAGCGGCACGGAGCAAATAGTCGAAGAAGCGCATAAACACGCCGCGGACATCCTGCTTTTCGGGCACACGCA
>USFO01000029.1 GCA_900553955.1 uncultured Oscillospiraceae bacterium | reverse complement strand
TTTTGGGTCTTATGTAAGTGAACAAATAATTTTTATTGCCAATTGATGTAAAAATTTATTTTTACTTTGTCGGTAAATTGCCTCTTTTGTTGTTTTTTCTCTGATTTTGTGCTATATTTTAACGTAGTACATATTACGGAGGAGAAGGACATAAATGCTTGCAATTATTGCTGCTATCGATAACGATCTTCAGCGGGAATTTATCTCCGATGTTTACATAAAGTATTATAACTCGGCGCGGGCGAAGGCGCTTACTTTTGTTCATGATGAATTCGAAGCGGAAGAAATAATTCAGGAAGTCTTTGTTAAGCTTATCGAACATATTGATGTGCTTATGGAGCTTAACGAAAGCAGTCTTTCGTTTTATGTTATGGTTACAACAAAAAATACCGCCATAAAGCATTGGAAAAAGAACAAAGAGAAGGCTGAAAATTATTCCTTTGATTCCGAGGAGGATCTTTCAAAATGGGCGGATGACAGATTCGCTTTGCCGGAGGATCTTTATGAGAAGCAGGAGGAGCTTGAAGCACTTGCCCACGTTATCAGCAAGCTTCCCGAGCGGGACAAAGCCCTTTTGGAATCAAAATATATTCTTCAGCTTTCCGACAAAGAGATTGCAAAGGAGCTTGACTTAGCTCCCCAAAGCGTAAGAAGCTTTCTTACCAGAGCGCGCAGAAAGGCTTACGCAATTTTGAAAGGAGAGATTGAGGATGAGTAGCATCGCTGCACTCAAAAGAAAGATCGCCCGTGAAGAATACGAAGACCGTGTGTTTCGTAAAGTTATGGCGATTTACTCCGAATGTGAGAGTAAACGCATCGCAAAAGAAGCGGAAATACTAAACGCTTCATCAAATCCCGTTAGCAAAGAACAAATAGTTTCTCTTTTCAACAAGATAAAGAATCCACCGAAAAAGAATTTCCAAAAAAATCTTTGGAAACGCCTTGCTTCCTTGCGGCTGCTATTGTACTTATAGTTGCTGTTGCTTTGGATTCACAGGTTTTAACCATTGCGGGAATACGTGTTAAAGGCGGCAGCATCAACGACAAATTCACAGAAATGGATGTTAAAGTATACAACGGCGCCATCGAATATGATGTATTAGACAAAAAGGATGTTTATTACGACGAGGATTTTCTTGGCTGGGAAGCCCGATACAAAATGACGTATATTCCGCAAGGCCTTAAACTCCACCACTCGGATACGGAATATCCGGAAATGGACGAATTCTATCAATATCGTGACCCAAATAAGGATTATGTGTTGCTTAGATTTAACCAAAGTCTTTTCTTTATGGACGGAGGAACGATATACACAAGTTATGCCAGAATCAATACAGTTGTGAAAATTAACGGCTACTCTGCAATTTTTGTTTCATGCACTTATCCCGGAAATCCGGCTGTAAAAACTTCAACAACAGTTTTATGGGCAGAGGGAGATACTCTTATTCGTGTCAGCGCATTCAATATAGATCCATACGAGGTATTGAAGGTCGCTGAAAGCGTAAAAAGAGTTAAATAATTTTTATATTTTCCCTATTTTTCTACTTATTTTTCAAAAAAACATTGTATAATATAAGTACCATATTTTTTTGAAAGGACGTTGTTAAAAATGAAAATTAAAAAAATTGTTGCACTGCTTCTTGCAGTAATCCTTACCTTTGGACTGACTTCCACTGCACTCGCTTTGCCTGAAAATGAGGATTCTGAAATTGAACTATACAGTGCGATTTTGGGTTACATGAGCACTCCGATCATTTTTCCTTCCGGAAGCGGCGTTAAAGTCAAATGTGACTTTAAATCCAGTGTAATAGGCACTGCGACCATATCAGTCACTATCAAGCAATCCACCAGTGAAAGCGGCAGCAGATGGACTACATACGATTTCGATTCGGATTCCGTGAGCACGCCCTATGATGGCAATGTCAGTATAAGCTTTTCTTCCGTGCCCTCCGGCTATTACTACCTTGCCAATGTAACCATTCGCGTAAGGGATTCTTCGACCGGCCGCAGCGAAAGCACCACGAAGAGCACTTCCATCATTTACATCTAAAAAACACATTAGCATCAAATAAAATGCCCCCATGCTCAAAACGAGTATGGGGGCGTTTTTTATGTTTATCAAATTTAGTTTTTGCCGCTGAACACCGGAAAATAGCCGTGCTCGCCGTAATCTTTGATTTTTTCGGCTAGCTCAAGTATGTCCATATCCTCGGCGGAGATTTCAAACTCGATGTCGGCGTTATTCTTCATATGCTCGGGATTCGACGTTTTTGGCAGAACCACCATGCCAAGCTGAAGTGCATACCGCACACAAAGCTGTGCCGGAGTTACACTGTATTTTTCCGCAACGGAAAGAATCAGCCTGTTTTTAAGCGCCTCGCCATGGGCAATTGGCGAATATGCTTCACAAAGAATGCCATGTTCCCTGCAGAAGTTAATCAGCTCAAGCGGAGTGTTTGTAATGTGGGTGAGAATCTGGTTAACCATAGGTTTTACTTCGCAGCCGTCAAGAATATTCTCAATGTCGTCAACAGGAAGTTGGAAACACCGATTGCCTTAACCTTACCGTCTTTATAAGCTTTCTCCAACGCGCGCCAGACCTCTTTGTTTTCAGTAAAATAGCGGCGCTCGCCGCGAAACTCCGCCCAAGGCTGCGGACAATGTATAATCATCAGATCCATATAGTCCATTCCTAGCTTTGCAAGGCTTTCGTCAATGGATTTTGCAACGGATTCATAAGTTTTGTGCTCCGCGGCAACCTTGCTGGTGACGAAAATTTCCTCGCGCGGAACGCCACAGGTGCGCACGCCCTCGCCCACGCCGCGTTCGTTGCCGTATGCCTGAGCGGTATCTATATGGCGATATGGCGATAGCCCATTGCAACGGCGTCACGAACCGCCTGCGCAGCTTCGCCATCCGGAATAAGCCAAGTGCCAAGCCCGATTTTCGGAATTTTAACTCCGTTTGAAAGAGTATAGTTTTCATTCAGTACCATTTATCTGCCTCCCTGTCTTAGATTTGTTCGTTCGTTTAGCATGCATCCATTGTACTACCTAAAGCTAACTTCAAGTCAATTGTTTAAAATTGAACTTTTTATGAACTCTGCAGCACAAAAAAGCAGCCCTGCCGGGGCTGCTTTCTGGTTCCGTAAAATTATGCTTTCCAGAGTCCGTGCAGGTTGCAATAGGCATATACCGCAACGACCTCGTCACCCTCGCAAAGAGCAAAAATTGCTTCGGGTTTTTCACCGGGTTTAAGCTCGCGGCGCTGCACGCCATTTTTGGTCTGAAGAACGATCCATTCGATATAGTGCTCAGGAATCATCGGGTGAGCAACTTCACCGACCTTTACAAGCACGGTGCTGCCGTTTACCTCGTAAACGGGAACGTGCTTTTCGCGTGCGCCATCGGAGGTTCCGGCGACAAGCTCGGTCATTCTTTGGCCGCAGCAAACCACCGGCACGCCTTTATCCTCAATCATTTCAACAATGTTTCCGCAGTGTTCGCATTTTAAAAATTTAAGTTCCATAGTAAAGATCTCCTTTGATATTTTTGTAAATTTTATTAAAGTGTAAGCGACGGCACAGAATAAGCTCTTGCTTTCAGCTCGCTGTTAAGCATATAAAGTCCTTTCGCATCCGTGCCAAAAAGCTCCATTTTAGTAATCATGTCGGAGGCGTTTTTCTCCTCCTCACCCTGTTCCTTTACGAACCAGTCGAGAAGCTGCATGGTGCGAAAATCCCGCACGTCGTAGGCGGCGGCATAGATTGTGTTTATAAGCTCGGTAACATATTTTTCGTGCTCCAAGCCCTTTTTAAGCGGTGCTTCGTTGCCGCCGCGCTCCCATTCGGGCTTCGCAATCGGCTCAAATGTGACGACTTCGCCGTTGTTCTGCAAATACTGATAGAAAAGCATGGCGTGGTCGCGTTCCTCCTGCGCCTGAATTCTGTACCAGTTTTCAAAGCCGTCCAAACCGACGGAGGCGTAGTAATTTGCAAAGTCAAGATAGAGATACGCGGAATAAAGCTCTTTGTTAATCTGCTCGTTAATAAGTTTTGATACTTTTGCGTCCATAATTGCCTCTCCTTTATTATTTGTCAGTTTTATTTCTGCATTCGGGGCAAATGTAGCGAATGCGAAGGTCATATGAGATAATTTTTTCACCCGAATTACGCTCAATTTCTTCTGTAAAGTCTGTCAGCTTTACATCGGCAAGCCTGCCGCATTTTATGCACACCATATGGTCGTGGCGCGTGGTATTATCGAATCTGTCGGGAAATCCCGGCTCCGAAATGCGGATTATCCTACCCTCGTCCACAAGTGCGTTTAGGTTATTGTAAACCGTGCCCTGTGCGATTTTTGGATTATTCGCTTTCATCTCCATAAATACCTGTTCTGCGGTGGGATGCTCTCCTTTTCGCATAACAATCGTCAAAATCTGTTCGCCATATTTAGTCAATATATTTCCTCCGTTCAAGAATAAGAATAGTTCTTGTTCTTGCTATATTATATCGGCAAACTACGCTTTTGTCAATAGATTTTACTGATTTTTTATAAAAAATACCGTGTTCGTTTGAACACGGTATTTTAAAATCAGATTATCTCTGTCCTTTGTCGTAAGGGATACCCTCCGCCTTCGGAGCACGGGATTTTTTAGAGGTGAATGCAAGAATGATAAGGGAAATGATATAGGGCATCATATTGTAAACGGAGCCGGGGATGTTCATCGACATAAGGAAGTCGAAGGCGAAGTACACGTTCGACAGAGCGCGGAACATACCGAACAGCAGCGCCGCAAGAGCGATTCTGGTGGGCTTCCACTGTCCGAAAATCATAACAGCAAGGGCAAGGAAGCCGAAGCCTGCAACACCGTTTTCAAATTTCCATTCGGAAACACCGGAAAGAATATAGCAAATTCCGCCCAAGCCGCCGTACACTCCGGAGATGAGCACGCCCGCCCAGCGCATTTTGTAAACGTTTATACCGACGCTGTCCGCCGCCTGAGGGTGCTCGCCGCACGCCATAAGGCGAAGGCCAAACTTTGTCTTATACAGTACTATATATGCGATTACAAGCCCTATAAGCGCTATGAGCATAAACCAGCTGAACTCAAAATTGCCGATATTGACGATGAAGGATTTCTTCTGGTCTATGTACTGAATGGTTGAGGAAACATTGTTGACATCTTCGGAAGTGTTGATCGCCTTAACGATAACGGTAGCTCCAGCGGTGCCCATAAGGTTGAGCGCAGTACCGACAATGGTCTGATCCGCCTTAAAGTTAATGCAGGCAACGCCGAGCAGCGAGGCATACGCCATGGCTAATACCATTGCGGCGATAAGGGTGAGCATTACAAGCGGGAAGCCTCTTGTACTTGCCGGAGCATATCGCATCATAAGCGCGCCACCGAGAGCACCGATTACCATAATTCCCTCAAGACCGAGGTTGATAACGCCGGAATGTTCGGAGAAGCAGCCACCCAGTGCAACAAGCATAAGGACGGAAGCAAAAACGAGAGTGTATTGAACAAGAAGCAGCATTATTTCTCGCCTCCTTCCGCAGCTTTTTTAGCTGCAGCTTTTTCTTCATGGGCCTTCTTCTCTTCTCTTGCCGCGATGGCTCTGTTCATTGCATATTTAAGGAAGAATACAAAGCCGCAAAGATAAATGATTATCGAAGAGATAAGGTCGGAAATCTGGGAGCAGTACATTGTTTTGTCAACATACGCGCCGCCGGTGGTGATGTGCTGAATGAAGTAGGAAGCGAAAATCGTTCCGATGGGGTCAAGTCCGCCGAGGAAAGTTGCCGCGATTCCGTTAAAGCCCATTCCAGGAACGGAGGAAGCGGTGCAGAGCCACTGTTCAAAGCCCGTCTGATAAAGCAGCGAGCCGCCGAGACCTGCAAGTCCACCCGCAATAACAAGGGAAAGAATCATGTTGCGTTTTTCCGCCATACCACAGTACTTAGCGGCGTTCTTGTTGTTGCCGGTTGCTTTCAGTTCGTAACCGAACTTGGTTTTGTCAAGCACAATCGCAATGATAATCGCAATAATAATAGCAAGCGGAATTGCAATGCTGACATATTTGTTGTTATTAAAGAGCTTTTCAAGTCCAAGGGACGGCAGAAGCGCATCTCTGCCATGGCTTGCAATTTGGTATGTATAAGGACTGGTAGGTTCTTTTACATTATTAAGTATCATGTTCGTTGTGTAAAGGCTTATCCAGTTGAGCATGATTCCGGAAATAACTTCGTTGACGTTACAATAGGATTTGAGCACGCCGACAAGCGCGCCGAGAACAGCACCAGCCACAATGGCGAAAATCATGCAGGGCAGCCAGCTCCAGTGCCACGCAAGCGCTGCGTAAAGAGCCGCGCAGGAGCCTGCTACATACTGACCGGCAGCGCCGATGTTAAATAGCCCTACTTTGTATGCAAACAGTACGGAAAGTGCGCACATAAGCAGCGGCGCGGTTTTAACAAGGGTATTGCCGAAGTTTTTAAGCTGAGCTTCCGGCTTGGAATAAGTAAGAAAGTTCTTTACTACGGTCATCATGGCTTCCCACGCGCCGTTTGGATTTATGAACAGCAGCACGATATAGCCGATAAGCAAACCGAGGATTATGCAGGAAAGCGAAGCAATAAGGGACTGGACTACATTATTTTTAAGAATGTTCTTTTTCATTGTTTCACCTCATCCCTTTTTGCGCCCGCCATATAAAGGCCAAGCTCTTCCTGAGTGGTCTTTTTGGGGTCAAGCTCGCCTACGATTTCACCCTCGTACATAACAAGGATTCTGTCCGGAACGTCCATAACCTCGTCAAGCTCCAGTGACACAAGCAGAACCGCTTTTCCGGAGTCGCGCTGTGCCACAAGCTGCTTATGAATATACTCAATTGCGCCGATATCAAGTCCTCTGGTAGGCTGAACGGCAATAAGAAGCTCCGGATCCTTGTCGATTTCTCTTGCTACGATTGCCTTCTGCTGGTTGCCGCCGGACATACTTCTTGCGGTGGTAATGGGGCCCTGACCGGAACGAACGTCGTACTGCTCGATAAGGCGCTCTGCATAGCTTCTTATGTTCTTTCTGCGGAGGAAGCCCGCTTTATCGGTAAATTCCGGTTCAAAATAGCGCTGAAGCACAAGGTTATCCTCAAGGGTGTAGTCCAGAACAAGACCGTATTTGTGGCGATCCTCCGGAATATGGCTCATACCGAGGATGTTGCGCTTTCTTATAGGTGCATGGGTAATATCTTTTCCACAAAGAGTAACCTTGCCGTTGTGTATGGGAGCGAGTCCTGTAAGTCCGTAAACAAGCTCGGTCTGTCCGTTACCGTCAATACCGGCGATGCAGACAATTTCTCCCCTTCTAACTTTGAAGGAAACGTTCTTTACTGCGTCATTTTTATGAAGCTTTGAAGCAACGCTTATGTTCTCAACATCAAGAACAACATCGCCGGGCTTGCATTCGCCCTTTTCCACCTTGAAATTGATGTTTCTGCCGACCATCATTGCAGAAAGCTCTTCCATAGTGGTATCTTTGGTATTTACGGTGCCTATGTACTTGCCTTTGCGAAGAACGGTGCATCTGTCGGCAACAGCCATAATCTCGTTCAGCTTGTGAGAGATGAAGAGAATGGATTTGCCCTCCGCCGCAAGGTTTTTCATAATCTGCATAAGCTCGTCTATTTCCTGCGGAGTAAGAACCGCCGTAGGCTCGTCAAAAATGAGAATTTCATTTTCGCGATAGAGCATTTTAAGGATTTCTGTTCTCTGCTGCATACCGACGGTTATATCTTCTATAAGCGCGTCCGGGTCTACGTGCAGACCATACTTTTCCGAAAGCTCCATAACCTTTTCGTGAGCTTCCTTTTTCTGAAGAAATCCGTATTTGTTTGGCTCCACGCCCATAATGATGTTATCCAGAACCGTAAAGCATTCAACAAGCTTAAAGTGCTGGTGCACCATTCCGATTCCGAGAGCGTTTGCGTCGTTGGGGTTCTTTATGCTGACCTCAACACCGTTTTTTTTGATAATGCCTTCTTCAGGTTGATACAATCCAAACAGTACGCTCATCAGCGTAGATTTGCCGGCACCGTTTTCACCGAGAAGTGCATGTATCTCGCCTTTTTTTACCCGAAGGGTAATGTTATCGTTGGCAATGATACCCGGGAACTTTTTGGTTATGCCAAGCATCTCTATTGCGTATTGATCTTCCAACCCTACCGCCTCCCATTCTGCAATATATAATTATAATACTACAAATAGGCAAGCATTACAAGCAAAATCCCCAAAAACAATAAAGTTTTGTGTATATAAAAGTAAAAATTCCGCCTTGCTCAATAAAAAGTTTGCACTTTTACCATTTGCGCAGCGCAAAAACGGGCAAAGCCGCACCATTTTGTGATGTGCAGCAGTTGCCCGCTTTTGTGTAAATAGAAAGGACGGGCGAAAAGCCCGTCCCATTCTATCTGTGAATTTTTACTTCAAAACTTCAAATTATTTGATGTTTCCGAGATCTTCAACGGTTACTACGGTTGCATTGTCTTTAGCAGCGATAGTAGTGTCGTTGTTAACAGTGATCTTGCCGGCGAACATGTCAGCTACAAGAGCTTTATAGTTGTCAGCAGTGAAGCCATCAGCAAACTGAGTGGTCATAGGGATCTGAACATAGTTGTCCTCGGGGTTCTCAGAAACAAGTCCGAGAGTATCGATGATACCGCCCTGGAACTGACCGTCAAGAACCTTTTTGAGAGAAGTCTTAACGGTAGGAGCAAGACCCTTCATAGCAGAAGTTACGGTCATGCCTTCGCCATACTTGCCATCGATGATACCCTTCTGGTCAACGTCAACGCCGATGATTTTGCCGTTAACTTTAGCGGCAGCTTCAGCAGCAGAGGAGTAGATGGAACCGCCGCAGGCGAATACGATTTCGGTGCCTGCTGCATACCAAGTGTCAACAGTAGCAGTGATGCTTGCATCGCCATAGAACTGGTTGCCGTATGCATACTTGATGGATACATCGGTAAGACCAAGTTCAACAGCAGCAGCGTCAGCGCCCTGTACGAAGCCGTAGCCATAACGAACAACAGCGGGAACAGCCATACCGCCGAGGAAGCCGAGCTGTTTGTAGCCAAGCTTTACAGCAGCGTAGCCTGCCATATATCCGCAGAGCTCTTCCTGGTATACTGCGCAGTATACGTTCTTGCTGATGATTTTGCTTACATCCCAGTGAGAAGGATCATAGTCGTAAGCATCGCCGAGTGCAGCGCCAAGAAGGTCGCCGGCAGCAACGTCAAGAGCAATGAAGGTGGTGTCGGGATATTCGTTCTCTGCGGTTACAACAGTACCTGCAAAGGCATAGCCCGGGATAACGACTACATTGTAGCCCTCGTCAACGGCTTTGTCGACCATTGCTACACGTTCTGCATCGGAGTCACCTGCGGGTTTGAAGTAGGTGAACTCAAGCTTGTTGGCTTCGCAGAACTCTTTGCAGGCCTCATAAGTGGTCTGGTTGAAGGACTGGTCGGTGATGTCGCCATAGTCGGTGATCATTGCAACTTTGTAGTCGCCGGTAGCACCTGCGTTGTCCTGTGCAAGGCAGCCAAGAGCGGTTGCAGCATCGGTAAGGATTTTGTCGTAGTCAGGGGTCTCTTCTCCCTGGCTTGCTTCGGGCTGGCTTTCAGACTCGCTGTTGTTAACATCGCTGTCATCGTTAGCGGGCTGGTTGTTGCATCCTGCCATCATGGTAAGCATCATTACCATAGCAAGAAGCAGTGCAAGAAATTTTTTCATTGTTTGTTTCCTCCCTGTGTAAAATTCTATTCACAGTATCTTTACTGTAACACAAAACGACAAATAGTTCAAGATATAAATGGGACATTTATGTATAAATTTTATATAATTTTTGTAAAGTCCATAACAAAAAGCGTGCTGCAGGGCACGCTTTTGTAAAAATCACGGATTTTTTCTTAAATATTCAGAAATATAACCGGAGAAAAGCTCTATGGCAACCTGGTTCTGCCCGCCCTCAAGCACGATTATATCGGCATTTTTTTTGCTTGGTTCAACGTATTTTTCATGCATGGGCTTTACAGTGGCAGCGTATTGATTCAGAACGGAATCAACGCTTCTGCCCCGTTCCTCCATATCGCGAAGGATTCGCCTGCCAAGGCGAACATCAGCATCCGTATCTACAAAAACCTTCATATCCATAAGGTCGCGCAGCTCTTTATTGTGCAAAATAAGTATGCCTTCAATTATAAGTATTTTAGATGGCTTCAGCGTTATGGTTTTATCCTTGCTGCGGTTGTGAATGGTGTAATCGTAAATCGGTTCTTCGATTGTTTCGCCATTTTTCAGCTTTTTTATGTGCTCAATCATAAGCTTTGTATCAAAGGAATCCGGATGGTCGTAGTTTACAAGGCAGCGTTCCTCAAAGGTGAGATGGTCAAGAACATTGTAATAATTGTCGTGATGAATCACGGTTATATCGTCTTTGAATCGATTTATCAGCGTAGAGGTAAAGGTCGTTTTTCCGCTTCCCGTTCCGCCTGCAATACCCATAACTAACATCTTTCTGTCCCATCCTTCGCCATTATTTTATAATTCCGTAAACAAGGGATTCTTCCGCAGGCTTTTCTGCGGAGTAGGTTATCGCTTCAGAAAGAAGGCGCGCCGCCTCGATTTCGGAAGCTTCTTTGTTGGTATAAAGCACCGCAATAACATCTCCGGAGTGTACCGCGTCGCCGGTTTTCTTCCGGAGAACAATTCCGGCAGTGTGGTCGACGGAATCGGTGGTCTTTTCGCGACCTGCGCCGAGTGCGGCGGCGGCTTTGCCTATCATTTCGGTGTTCATAAAGGAAATATAGCCGCTGCCCTGCGCCTTGTATTCGGTGATATACTTTGCTGTGCCGAGAGCCTCAGGATTATCCACGAATTCATCGCTTCCGCCCTGTGCGGTGATCCATTCGCGGAACTTGGCAAGCGCGGCGCCGCTTTTTATGCTTTCGAGCACGCGCTTTTCACTTTCCTCGTGACTGATGTCGTAGCAAAGCGAAAGCAGCGTGGAAGCTAGTGCCACACAAACACGGTCAAAATCGGGCACTTCATTGCCCTTAAGCACGGAAACTGCCTCCAGCACCTCAAGCGAGTTGCCTATGGCACAGCCGAGGGGTCTGTCCATATTGGTAATCACGGCAGCGATATTTCTATTAAAGCTCTTGCCTATGTTCACCATTTTTTCTGCAAGCTTTCTTCCCTGCTCCTCGGTTTTCATAAAAGCGCCGCTGCCGATTTTAACATCAAGCACGATGTTGTGCGCGCCCGCGGCAAGCTTTTTACTCATAATGCTTGAAGCGATAAGCGGAATGCTGCCCACCGTCGCGGTAACGTCGCGCAGAGCGTACAGCTTTTTGTCCGCGGGAGCAAGGTTCGCAGTGGAGCCGATTACGGCAACGCCTGTTTTGCGAACCTGCTCGAAGAACTCCTCCGGAGTGATGCTCGTTTTGAAGCCGGGAATTGACTCAAGCTTATCCACCGTTCCGCCGGTGTGACCGAGTCCCCTGCCGGACATTTTAGCCATTTTGCAGCCGAGGCTTGCCATAACGGGAGCCACCACCAAGCTGGTTTTGTCCCCCACGCCGCCGGTGCTGTGCTTGTCAACGGTAAATTCGCCGAACTCGGATAGATCGACGGTGTCGCCGGAAAGCATCATCGCCTTCGTAAGAACGGCGGTTTCCTCATCGTCCATTCCGGAAAAATATATTGCCATCAAAAGCGCGGAAATCTGATAATCGGGAATCTCTCCGCTCACATAGCCGGAAATGAAAAATTCGATTTCCTCCGGAGAAAGCTTTCCGCCATCGCGCTTTTTTTCGATAATATCGTACATCCGCATTTGAAAATCGCTCCTGTCTTTATCCAAGCTTTGCCGCTGTTCTGAGGGCAAGCATTATCATATTGTCAAAGGAGGTTTGACGCTCCTCTGCAGAGAGAGATTCGCCGGTTACAAGGTTATCCGAAACGGTGCAGATGCAAAGTCCGCGTTTGCCCGCGCGGGCGGCGTTCATATACAGTGCAGCGGCTTCCATTTCCTCCGCAAGCACGCCCATTTTCGCCCAGCGTTCGCGGTTGGTAAGGCAGCTTCCCTCCGCATAGGGTTCGTCTTTATAGAACACGTCGGAGGAGAGAATATTGCCCACTTTAATCGCAAGGCCCATCTCTCTGCCGGTTTCAACGCAGGTGCTGAGAACGTCATAGTCCGCAATAGGCGCGAAGGTTCCGGGAATTTGGAACAATTTTGCATAGGCGGAGTCGGTGCAGGCGCCCATACTGGCGATGATTTCGTTCACCCCAACCTTTTCGGTCATTCCGCCGGCGGAGCCGACGCGAATTATGGTTTCCACGCCGAAAAAGTTGAACAGCTCATAGCTGTATATGCCGATTGAGGGCATTCCCATGCCGCTTGCCATTACGGTCACCTTTATGCCGTCAAAGGTGCCCGTATAGCCCTGTACTCCGCGAACGTTGTTCACAAGCTTCGGATTTTCAAGATAGTTTTCCGCGATAAACTTTGCCCGAAGCGGGTCTCCGGGCATGAGCACGGTTTTTGCGAAGTCCTCCGGCACTGCGTTAATATGTGGGGTCGGGTACGGTTTGTTCATATCTTTTCCTCCTTATTTTTTCTGTGCCGCGATACGCTTTTTCCAGCATTTGTGGCACATTGCTATATACCTGTCGTTGCCGCCTATGCAGATTTGGTCGCCGGCGGTAACGATATTTCCGTTGTCGTCCATGCGGGCGTTCACCGTGGCCTTTGCGCCGCAGTCGCATATGGTTTTAATCTCCTGTATGGAGTCCGCAACCTCGAACAGGCGGCGGCTTCCCGGGAAAAGCTGAGTTATAAAGTCGGTGCGAAGACCGAAGCACATAACCGGAACGCCCATATCGTCCACAATATCCCGCAGCTCGTCGATTTGCTCCGGCGTGAAGAACTGACATTCGTCGCCGATGATTACATCGCAGTCGCCGTGCCGGGAAAACAGCTCCTTTATGCTGTCCTCGGAGGAAATTTCCTCCGCCGCGGCAAAAAGCCCTATTCTTGATTTGATAATATTCGCGCCGTCCCGGGTATCGGTTTTCGGCTTGATGAGCCAAACCTTCATTCCCCGTTCCTCGTAATTATATTTTGCTATCAGCGCCTGTGCGGATTTTGAGCTGCCCATGGCGCCGTATTTGAAATAGAGCTTTGCCATAATCATTCCCCTGTCGATTATATTTTGTCGCCCGTTTTTTATGCGTTATTTTCAAATGTATTATAGCACATCGGTATGCCTTTGAACAAGGGTATAAATGAAATATTCACGGCTTTCTTCGGCTTTTCTGCGAAAATACCGTAAGCGTAAAGATGCGAAAAGCTCCGTGCTCAAAATGAGCACGGAGCTTTGTGTGTATTTCTTATTTGAGCACCGTCGTGCTCATTTGCCGAAAAGAAGCTCTCTCGGAGTATGGCTTTTGGCGTATGTGTCGTCCGTATAAATGCAGTAATAGCCGCTGCCCCATGCAAAAGCCCTGCCGCTTTCGGTGATTGCCGCTCCGGCAAAATTCCCGATGCTCATGCGGGTTACTGCCGCGGGAAAATCTATTTTCCGTGGCTTGAGCACGAACTCGCTTTTCTCACTTGCACAGGTAAAGCTGCCGCCGTCGTACCCCCATGTATAAAGCTCGCCGTCCTCTGTTCGGACTATAATATTTCCGCCTCCGGTTTCAAAATCCGCGACTTTTCCGCCGATTTTTTCAATGACGGCCGGCTTCGTTATTCTGTTTTTCTCGGCGTCGGCGAAGCTCGCCTCAAGCTCCTCGCGGCTGTCCGCAATTCCGTAAACGTCGTGCCCCATATAATACAGCTTTCCGCTTTCGGAAAGAGCGGCAAGCCCATCCGTCAGTGCTTTTGCCTTCACGATTTTCTCCGGAAAATCCGTTTTGGCGATTTTATCATTTGTATATTTGCCAAGCTTATCGAAATCCGTGTGTCGCCCAATCCTGCCGATTGTGTAAACCTCTCCGTCCCCGGTCAGGAACGCAGCGCAGTCGCCGGAGGCACTCACGCTCTTGATATTCGGCACATTTCCTACAAGCTCTAAGCTCCGAGACTCCGCGATTTTTCCTGTTTGATAATACTGCTCGGCGAAGCTCATTGCCTCATCGCCGAAGCAGCCGCAGATATAAACATCGCCGTTTTTGCCGCACAGAACAAGCATGGTATCAAGCGCAATATGCTCGATTTCCATATCGGTATCAAGCGCAGCCGGAGCGTTTATAACGGCTTTTTCCTCGTTCGGGAAGCAGGCGGAAAGGTTGAGGCCCCAGCCGTAAAGCTTGCCGCTTTCGCCGAGTGCGGCCGCCGCATATCCGCCGGAGTTCACTGCAATTTCCCGCACCGGCTCGCCGATTTCAATCTTAGCGGGGTTTAGCACCATGGCGTTTTCCGGCAAACCGAGACCGAGCATGCCGCCGTCGTTAAGTCCCCATGCGTACACATCTCCGGTTTTCGTCAATACGAAATTTGCGGAAAACGCAAAATCAAATTCGGCTATGTCCTCGGCGGAAAATTCCGGCTTCGGGAAGTCATAAAGCTCGTAGCCCTGCTCCGTCGGAGCGTAGTCCGGCTCTTTTTCCGCGTCCTGCGGTTCACTTTTGCTTTGCTGCGGCACAGAGCCGATTTCTCCGCCGCTTTGAACGGTGCTTTCCTCTCCGCCTGCCGGCGCACAGGCGCAAAGCAGCAGTATCACCGTAAAAATCGCAATCAGCCGACAGAGCTTCATAGAAAGCACCTCCGTTATCATAAAATGTTGTTATTATACTATATATTATATACTATTGTGTGCCGTTGTCAATAACTTCGGGTAAATTTGCCATAAAAGTCTGCCGCGCTCAAACGATGCTAAAAAAAGCACGGTGCTCAAAATGAGCACCGTGCTTTACCAAGCAATCAAAGTTTATAAATATCGCCGTATTTTTTCTCGAGATAATCTGTGTAATAGGTCGGGTCAAACGGCGCGCCGCAGGTCTTTTCAAAGATAACATCGGGGTCGTACATGCTGGCGTACTGATAAATGCGTTCGCCAAGCCAGTCGGAAATGGGCTTGAGAGAGCCGGAGGCCGCCACAGCGTCGACATCGATTTCCTCTTTCATCTTCGCAAGCATTTGAGCGCCGTATGCGCTGCCGAGAGCGTATGACGGGAAATAGCCCATGTCGCCGCCGGACCAGTGAGAGTCCTGGAGACAGCCGTGGGTATCGTCCGGAACATCCACACCGAGGTATTCCTTGTAGAGGCGATTCCATTCGGCGGGAATTTCGTCAACGGTAAGTTCGCCCGCAAACATTTTCTTTTCAATTTCGTAGCGAACCATTACATGAAGGGCGTATGTAAGCTCGTCCGCCTCGGTTCTTATAAGGGAGGGCTGCGCTTTGTTTATCATTTCATAGAAACGGCGGGGCGTAATTTTGCCGAGCTGTTCCGGGAAAATTTCCTGAAGCTTCGGCAAAATCGCCGCGGTGAAGGCTTCGCTTCTTCCGATAAGATTTTCATAAAATCTGGACTGGCTCTCGTGAACCGCCATGGAAACACCGCCTGCAACCACGGTGTATTTGTGCTCATCCCCGCCGCCGAGCTCATAGAGCGCGTGACCGCCCTCGTGAATTACGGAGTACATGGAGGAGGCTACATTATCCTTGTAATAATGCGTGGTGATACGCACGTCGTCCTTGGAAAATTCGAGGGTGAAGGGGTGCTCCGTTTCGCCGCAGTTGCAGTGGTTGGGGTCAATGCCCATGTAGTTCATCACATACTCGGTGACAAGCTTCTGCTTTTCGACGGGGAAATCCGCAAACAGCGGAGAGTCGTCAATCTGCGGCTTTTCGCCGATTTTGTGTATAATAGGAACAATATGCGCACGCAGGGTCTTGAAGAACTCGTCGCATTTTTCTATGGTCAGTCCGCGTTCGTAAATGTCAAGCTGAACATCGTAGGGATTTTCGTTTGGCTTATAGTATTTTGCAAAGCGAATTCTGTAATCGAACAGCTCTTTCAGATAGGGCTTGAACGACTCATAGTCGTTGTTTTCTTTCGCGCAGTGCCAAACATAGCTTGCCTTGCTTACCAGCTTCTGATATGCCACAAACTCGTCCACAGGTATGTTTTTGTTGAACTCATAGCCGCGAAGAAGCAGCTCCACTTCCCTGTTCTGATGCTCGGAAAGCTCGTCGCCGTGCGCCTTGAGGTACTCCAAAAGCTCAATGGTTTCCTTGGAGGTGGTAAGCTCGTACTCATATTCGGAAAGCATACCCATAGCCTCGCTTCTGCCCTCCTCGGTGTCCCTCGGAGCAACAGTCACGCCGTCAATATAAATTGACGAGGTGGCGTAGTGAAACGCAAACATCTTCTTTTGCAGCTCCGCAAGCTGCTCTGTCTTTTGTTTAAGCTCTTCTGTCATTCTTTTTTCTCCTTTTCTGTTTGCTATATAGCAAGTATATTTCTTTCCGCAGAACAAGTCAATAAATAATGCGTTAAAATTTATATTTATGCGAATTATGCAGGCTCGGCTGCCGCCGCAGGCGGTAAAAAGCAAAAAGCCCTCTCGCGCCTGACCGCACGAGGGGGCTTTTTTGCCGATTGCAAATATTAGATCGAAAGGAGAGATGTACTCTGATTTAATTATCCGCGCTTTTTGAGCACGAGTGCCGCTGCCGCGAGCACGAGCACCGCAGG
>USFO01000028.1 GCA_900553955.1 uncultured Oscillospiraceae bacterium | reverse complement strand
ACAAAACTTATCACATTATGAATGCAAGAGCAACCACCCGAAGACTTAATCTTTATTCTTCCGGCACTGCCGCAAACGGAATGAATGTCGTTCTCTATACGAATGACAATACCAACGAGCAAAAATGGTACTTCGACGGCGACAGGCTCTACCCGGAAACAAACAGAAACTACTGTCTTGACCGCTACACTGCGTCCACATACCTCAACAATGCGGATATTTGGAAGGCTTCTGCAAAAGACGCCGCTGCACAGCTTGTGGATGTGGTCAAAGCCGGTGACTACTACAACATCCGTCTGCGCACAAAGGTAAACGGCGAATACTACTACCTCACCGCCGTCGGTGATGCCAATGGCTCAGGCAGCGGCAAGTCCAAAGCTTCCAAAGGCAATGTTTACTGGGCTCCATCCCTCGGCAGCTCAAGCCTTGTGCAAAAATGGATGTTCACCGAAGATTCCGGCTCTTCTTCCGGCGGGGAGACTGGCGGCAGCGGCGATACCTACACCATAAACGGTAAAACCATCCCGCTTTCGGACTGTCCGATTAACACTTACTGGACAACGGACGGAAAACCTTCTGATATTGACGGAACGACCAGCAAGTACTTCAACGGGAAACAGTGCGCCGGTTTTGCCAGATATGTCTACGCACAAATCTGGGGAAGCGATACTAAAGGCACACAATTGGACACTGAGAAAGCAACGCTGTTCCCTATTAACGGAAATTCTTCTGATCTGTCCTCTTTCCCCATCGGCTCCAGACTGGTATGTACGGTGCGCCAAAGCTTTGACCCCAATAGCGATAAGTTCGATAAAACGAGGACAGACTCTCATCAGATGATAATTCTGAAAAAGACAAGTTCAGCGGTTACGGTGTATCACGCAAATTGGGACGAGCATTGCAAAATTGAGATAGACGAGTGGAACTATACCGAATTCTACAACCGTTTTAAGAAAATCAAAGGCGCAAGCTTTATCCCGCCTTCTGCTTCTTAATCTGTGTACTTTATTGCATAGTACCATTCTGCATCGGAGCCGTCTACATCAACTATGAGAAAATTTTCTGTCATAGAGAACCTATCAACCCAGCCGATGGTGTACTCAGGCTTAACGGAGAAAAACGGTTTTTCTTCACCCGTCTGAGCATTTAAAACAACCGCCGAAAAGTCTTTGAAGCCGCCATATTCAGACATTTCAAAGTCAAAATCGATCAGATTTTGGTAATCAAACGACACAAATCCGCCTTTCTCATGAGAAATCTTGCTTTCTTCGCCGGTTTCGATGTCAGAGAGCATTGCCTCCGGCGGAATAAATATGAAGCGGTCAAGTATGGGGTAGACGGGCTTTTGCGACATAGCGCAATAGATGGATTTGATAAAATTTTCTTCTGCGATGTCATATACCGCACAGCCGATGTACTCAAAATCCATCTGCGAAAAGACGCCGATAACCAGCTTTTCGCCGCCGTAAATGAACCTCGGGTCACCAAAATAGATGCTGCTCTGAAAGTCGTCCGGGTCGGACTCGCCCGCCTTGCTCAGAAAATCGCTCGCCGAAGTGAAGTAATTTTTCGGCAAAATATCATACGTTTTGCCGGAAAATTCGAGGCGGATCGCATCGCCGTTTTCGTAGGCAAAAGCCGTTTCGGTCATATCGTACCGCCCGAGATTATCGGTAGCAAAGTGGATTTTGAAGCTCACCCCGTGGGGAAGAATTTCTTCAAAACTCTTGTCAAGATCATCGAAGCTGCGATAGATAATTCGGTCGCCGAAGCAAATGCGGTAGTCAAATCCCGCCTTTTGCGAATACGCCTCAATCCGCATTATCTCGCCGAAATCATTGTAATCTGTTTCGCTCAGCAGCTTGCCACTTTTCGCGTCAAAGACTTGCAGGCAGCTGTCATTTTCCAAAATCGACACAGTGAAAATTTTATCACCGTTGTCGATGGAGCGGTCTATGCTGTGCTTACTTTCGAGCAGGACGGCGGAATATCCATCCGCGAAAATAAAGGGGCTTTCGCTGCTTTGAGCACTGCTTTCACTGCTTTGAACTCTACCTTCTCCCACACTCTCCCCGCTCCCGCCGCTGTCTGCTCCGGCGGGAGCTTTTTCGCAGGCGGCGAGCACGGCGGTGCTCATGAGCACCGCCATGAGCACGCTGAGCACGGATAAAATCTTTCTTTTCATTTTTGAGCACGCTCCTTTCCGAACAAGCGAGTATTTATAATATAAGTGTAGTATTTTCAATGAATTATTGCCTGAAAACGGATTTATTCATAAAGAATTTCCGCGGTCAGCGAGTTCGACAGCAAAAAGCCCTTCGGGGTTAAGCGGATTCGCGTACCGTCGACGGTCAAAAGCCCCGCCGGAGCGTACAGCGCCGCTCGGCGCAGTATGCCCTCGGCATCCGCGCCGGGATATCTTTCCGCAAGCTCCGCCGCGTCCAAGCCCTCTGCAAGGCGCAGACGCAGCATGGCAAATTCCTCCGCGCCGCCGCCCGCTCCCTCCTCCCGCTCAAGCGCGGAAAAGGGGTTCGTAAGAAAGGCGTTTATGTCCCTGTCGAAATAAAACCTACGGTTCTCCATAAAGGAATGCGCCGCAGGCCCTATGCCGAGGTACTCCTCGCAGCGCCAATATTTCAGGTTGTGCCGGGATTCGTACCCGGGCTTTGCAAAGTTCGATATTTCGTACTGCTCAAACCCCATGCGGCGAAGCTCCCCGCAGAGGGCAAGGTACATTTCCGCCGTCTGCTCATCGTCGGAGCAGAGCTTCCGCAGGGAAGACGCCGCCAGCGGCGTGCCCTCCTCCACCCGAAGCATATACGCGGAAATATGCTTCACCCCAAGGGAAGCGCAGAAGCGGGCGCTTTCCAAAAGGCTTTCCTTTGTCTGATAAGGAACGCCTATCATCAGGTCAAGGGAAATATTGTCGATTCCGGCTGCCTGCGCCGCGCGGACGGTGTCCGCCGCATCCTTCGGGGAATGTATCCGCCCCAGAGCCTCAAGCTCCCTCGCATTCGAGCTTTGCAGGCCGAAGGAAAGGCGGTTCACCCCGGCAGCTTTAAGCGCGGCGAAGTCGAAGCTGCCCGCGGCGGCGGGGTTGCCCTCCACGGTCACCTCCGCACCCGGCTCCAAATCCGGAGAAAGGGAACGAAGTATCTCGCAAAGCTGTCCTTCACCCAAAAGCAGCGGAGTTCCGCCGCCAAAATACAAAGAGTTATACCGCCTTGCATATCGGTTACGATAATATTCTGCCGCCGCGATGACCCGCTTTGTGTACTCGGGCATAAGCTCCCTACTGCTTGTCAGGGAATAAAAATCACAGTAGCGGCACTTGGATATACAAAAGGGAACATGAATATACAGTCCCGCCGGAGGAAAAATATTCACTTTTCACACCTCCTCCGGATTTTTACTTTTTCTTGGATTTTTTCGTGCTCATTTTGAATTTTCCACAGCATTTTTTTGCTCACTTTGAATTTTCCCCGATGCTCAACCGCTTAAAAAAGCGGTTTTTCCGGCAACTTTTCAACACTTTCAACAATTCCGATGTTGAAAACTCAGCTTTTTGCGTTTTCAACAGCTCAAAATGAAAGGTTTTCAACATTTTCAACAGAGTAATCCACCAAACCGCTTAAAAAAGCAGTTTGTTAATTTTTTTACCGTGGAAAACGCTGCTTTAATACTTTGGATTATATTTGTTCATAGTCTTGTAACATTTTGGGAAACGCGAATAGAGGCTGTTTTTTATTCATACGGTGCTCACGTATATACAGAAAAGCTCCTCCATGCTCATGCGCCCGCAATTATTCGGAGCAGGAGAGAAGCACCCTGTCTATGAGTCTTTCCAAATCCTCCGGCGCAGTAATTTCTCCGCACTCCCGCCGAAATTCCGCTGCGCCCCGCATACCTTTTATATACCAAGAGGAATGTTTTCGTGCCTCGCGCATACCCACATACTCGCCCTTGTACTTGCAGAGCAGCTCAACATGTCTTTTGAGGACGGTCATTCTCTCCTTTGGGGCAGGCTCCGGAAGAAGCTCGCCGGTCTGCATATAGCGCTCTATGCGGCGGAACAGCCACGGATTTCCCATGGCGGCTCTGCCCACCATAACAAGGTCGCAGCCGGTTTCGTCATACATACGCTTTGCAGCCTCCGGCGAATCCACGTCGCCGTTGCCGATTACCGGTATGCTCACCGCCTCCTTTACAAGGCGGATAATTTCCAAGTCCACCGGAGGGGCAAACATCTGCATACGGGTTCTGCCGTGAACGGTAAGAGCTGCCGCTCCCGCGTCCTCGCAGATTTTGGCAAACTCCACCGCGTTTATATGCTCGCTGTCCCATCCGGCGCGGAACTTCACCGTAACGGGAAGCTTCACCGCCTTTACCACTGCCTCCACAATGCGCCCGGCAAGCTCCGGATCCTTCATAAGGGCGCTGCCGCCGCCGTTTCCGGCGACCTTCGGCACGGGGCAGCCGAAGTTTATATCTATGGCCTCCGGTGCGTACTCCATAGCCATTTCCGCGGCCTGTGCCATGGTTTCCGGCTCGCTGCCGAAAAGCTGCACCGCCGTGGGGCGCTCCGCCTCGCCGATTTGCAAAAGCTCCGCGGACTTTTTGCTCCCGAAGGAAAGCCCCTTTGAGCTTGTCATTTCGCCCACCGTCCAGCAGGCGCCGTATTCCCGGGAAATTTCGCGCATGGCGCGGTCAGCCACTCCCGCAAGGGGGGCCAGCGCCGCTGTTTTCGGTAATTCAATATTTCCTATCTTCATCAAGCTTCCGCCTTCCAAAAATCAATTTGAGGTTCCGTACCCACTATTTTCATGGGGTCGGTGAAAATGCCGCCCACGGTCATGCCGAAGTGCAGGTGGTTTCCGGTGGAAAGCCCTGTGGTTCCCACCTCGCCGATTTTCATGCCCTTTTCCACGAAGTCGCCCTCGGAAACGCTTATGCTTCTCATGTGATAATGCCAGCTTAAAACGCCCATGCCGTGGTCTATGATAACCGTGTTTCCCGTAAGCTGCAAATACTGTGCGAAGATTATGTTTCCGCTGTTTGTGGCATACACCGGCGTGCCGCCCTTGGTTGCCATGTCAACGGCGTTGTGCCACTCCGTCGACCCGTTGGAGAAGGTGCGGTATGTGCCGAAGCTTGTGGAGACCTTGTACTGTGCCTCAAGTGGCAGTACAAATTCGCCGTTCCAAAGCTTCTGCGGGGTGAACACCTTTTTCATAGGCTCCGCCTTTTCGGAAAATTCCGCCCGGGCGAAGTCGCTTTCAAGGGTTTCCTCTAAGGTGGAGGGGGAAACAGTCAGATACTGCTCCTCGAACTCTCTGTCCGTCACCTTTATCTCTCTGTTGCAGCTTTCGCCGTCAATGCTTATGGTGAGGACATAATCTCCCGCCTTGGCGGCGGTTTTTACCGGGATGAGGGACAGCCAGCCGCCGTCATACTCAAAAAAGCTGCGTTCGTAGCCAAGAAAGTCCGTGTACTTGATTTCCTCGCCCTCGTAATTGTTTATCCGAACAAGCATATAGCTGCCCCGCTGAACCTCACTTGCGGAAAGAATTATCTCCGGCTTCTCAGGCTCCGGCTCCGGTTCCGGCTCCGACTCCTCGGGAACGCTTGCTTCGGAAACGGAGCTTTCCGCGGAGGAAAGGCTCTCCTCGCCGCTCACAACGTTCCCCGCAGGCACGCTGCACCCGCAAAGCTGTGCCGCAATCGCTCCCGCCGCCAATATAATAAACACTTTTGATAAAAGCTTTTGCTTCATAAAAACTAACCCTCCGGCAAAAAAATATATGTAATCCCTTCCAAACGGATTTTTCCACTATGTAGAAGCCTGTCGAAAAAGTCATGCACAGCAGGACTTTTTCCGCTTCTGTGCATAATATATACGTTATCGAAAAGGAATATAGTAACAAAAGAAACCCATCGGAGGTGTCTTTCGTTCTTGTTACGGTCAGCTTGTCGGAAAGCTTTGTTTTTCGACAAACTGAAATAATTATAGCATAGCTTAAAAATATATGCTATAATTATTCTTATAAATCCTATAAATAAAAAAAGGAGGACAGGGTATGCGTATTCTTGCGGTAGACTCAAACAGCATTATGAACCGTGCGTATTACGGAATAAAGGTGCTCACCACCAAGGACGGCTTTTTTACAAACGCCATCTTCGGCTTTCTCAATATTCTTCTCTCCGCCAAGGCGGAGGTAAAGCCCGACGCCATAGTTTTCGCCTTTGACGTTCACGCCCCCACATTCAGGCACAAAATGTTCGAGGAATACAAGGCGGGGCGTCACCCCACTCCTCAGGAGCTTTTGGATCAGTTTCCGGTTATCAAGGAGCTGCTTCGGGATATGGGCTATCCGGTTATAGAAATAGAGGGCTGGGAGGCGGACGACATTCTCGGCACTGTTTCCCGGCTTTGCGAGGAGCAGGGCGGCGAATGCTTCATTTCAACCGGGGACAGGGACAGTCTCCAGCTTATAGGCCCCCACACCAAGGTTCGCCTTGCCTCCACGAAAATGGGCGCCTCCGTTTCCGAAATGATGGACGAGGCCGCCGTTATGGAAAAATACGGCGTCACTCCGGTTGAGCTTATTCAGGTGAAAGCGCTTATGGGGGATTCCAGCGACAATATTCCCGGCGTTCCCGGCATAGGCGAAAAAACCGCTCTCGACCTTATAAGCCGTTATCACGGCGTGGAATACATCTATGAGCATTTGGACGAAATCGAAGCGAAGCCCTCGGTGCTCAAAAAGCTTGAGGCGGGGCGGGATTTGGCTATGCTCAGTCTGCGCCTCGGCAAAATCGACCGCTTTGCCCCCATTCCCGCAGACCTTTCCGCTTACGAAAAGCAGCCCGGGGACGAAGCCGCCGCCGCCGCGCTTTTGGCGAAGCTTGAAATGTTCAAAATGATAGACCGTTTGGGGCTTGACCCGTCGAAAATTCCGGAGCGGCAGCCGGAGCGGATTGAAAGCCGCAGGAAGCTCGACTTTGTCGCCTCGGACTGCGGAAAGCTTGCAGAGCTTTCTAAATTGCCCGCCGCGGATATTCTCTTTGAAGCCTCCGGAGACGATCTTCTTTCCGCCGCAGTCCTTGCGGAGGACAAAATTTACTTCTTTGAAAACGACGGCTTTTTCTTTAACTCCGCTTTCGGCGAATTTCTCGCCTCTCCGGCGAAAAAGCGCACCGACGACCTTAAATTCCTCTGCCGGTGGGCGCTTTGCCACGGAGCGTCGGTTCAAAACTGCGTTATGGATTCCGGCTTGGCGGGATATATTCTCAGCGTGACCGGGGACGATTACTCCGTCGCGCACCTTGCTCAAATTTACCACGCCTCTCCCGCGGAAATTGCCGAAATTCCCGATGAGCATGCTGAAATTCTCGGTAAAGCGGCGGTTTTCTCCCCCCTCTGCGACATTCTGCAAAGGGAGCTTGAGGGCTGCGGCGAAGCGAAGCTCCTTGCGGATATTGAGCTGCCTCTTGCCGCGGTTCTTGCGGAAATGGAGCTTGCAGGCTTCAAAATCGACCCTGCGGGCATACGCGAGTTTGAAAAGGAGCTTTCGGCGAAAATCTCCGAAACGGAGGCGAGGGTTTACGAGCTTTCCGGGGAGGTGTTCAACATACTTTCGCCGAAGCAGCTCGGAGTGGTGCTCTTTGAAAAGCTGGAGCTTCCCGCAAAGAAAAAGACCAAGAGCGGCTACTCCACAAGCGCAGACGTGCTGGAGGATTTACGCACCTATCACCCGGTAATCGACGAAATTTTGGAATACCGCAAGCTGACGAAGCTTCGTTCCACATACGTGGACGGACTTTTGACGGCGCTTGCTCCGGACGGACGGGTTCACACCCGCTTTAACCAAAAGGAAACCCGCACCGGACGAATAAGCTCCCTGGAGCCGAATCTTCAGAACATCCCCATCCGCACGGAGCTTGGAAGCCGTATGCGCGGATTTTTCGTGGCGGGGGAGGGCAGAACCCTCATTGACGCGGACTATTCCCAAATCGAGCTTCGGGTTTTGGCGCATCTTTCCGGGGACGAGAATATGATTTCCGCATTCACCGGCGGCACGGATATTCACACCCAGACCGCCGCACAGGTTTTCGGCGTGCCGGAGGATTTTGTCACCTCACAAATGCGAAGCCGCGCCAAGGCGGTGAACTTTGGCATTGTTTACGGCATAGGGGCATACAGCCTCGGCGAAAACATCGGCGTTTCCTACAAGGAGGCGCAGGACTATATAAACAGCTATCTCAGGCATTACAGCGGCGTTGACCGCTATATGAAGGAATCCATAGAAAAGGCGAAAAAATGCGGCTATGCGGTGACTGCCTACGGCAGGCGGCGCTATCTGCCGGAGCTTACCGCCTCCAATCATGCCGTGCGTGCGTTCGGCGAACGTGTTGCCCGCAATATGCCCATTCAGGGAACCGCTGCGGACATAATCAAAATCGCCATGGTAAGAGTGCGCCGCCGCCTTGCCGAGGAGAACCTTGACGCGAAGCTCATTATGCAGGTTCACGACGAGCTTATAGTGGAAGCGGCGGAGAGCTGCGCCGGGCGCGCCGCGGAAATTCTGCGTTTTGAAATGGAAAATGCGGCGCAGCTTTCCGTTCCCATGGAGGTTTCCGTGGGCATGGGCAAAACATGGCTTGCCGCACACTGAGAAAGGAGTGCCCTATGAAAAAGAACGAAATTCGCCTTTATAACATCATGCTGCCCCTTTGGCTTTTGATATTTATGCCGCCGGCGGTGCTGGTCACAATTCCGGTGAACTTCGCCGTGGATTCCGCCGTGCTTCTTCTCGCGGCACATTTCGTCTGTCCCGATTTCGGAAAAGAGCTTTGGAAAAAATGTATTCTTCGTGTATTCATTTTCGGCTTTCTTGCGGATTTCATCTCCGCGGGAATACTCTTTGCCCTCTCCTTTGCTGCGGAAAAAAGCTCTTTTTCGGATTTCTACTTAGAGGCGATTTTCAGCCCCCTTTCAAGCTTCGGTTCCGCCGTGCTCATCGGCTGCGCCGTAGCTTTAGCCGGGGTGCTCATCTATATTTTCGACCGTTTTATAAGCCTTAAAAAAGCAGAGCGGCTTGATGACAGGCAAAAGCGCCGCATCGCCCTTTTTATGGCGGTGCTCACCGCTCCGTACAGCTTTTTTGTTCCGCTTAATTGGTGATATTGATTTTTTCGGAGGAACTATGTCAGATATTTGGGATCTTTTTAAGCAGATAGGGAAGAAGGAGGAGATTTCCGGCCCGCCGGAATTCATCATAGCCGGACTCGGCAACCCCGGCACGGAATACGACAGAACCCGCCACAACACCGGCTTTATGGCTCTTGACAGGGTGGCGGAGGCGGCGCATATCAAAATCGACCGCCTTAAATTCAAATCCTACACCGCTCTTGGGGAGCTTGGCGGGCACAGAGTTTTCTTTATGAAGCCCTGCACCTATATGAACCTCTCCGGCGAGGCCGTCTGCGCCGCCATGGAATTTTACAAAATTCCCATAGACCATGTTATTGTGGTTTTCGACGACACCACCCTGCCCATCGGCAAAATGCGAATACGCAAAAAGGGCAGCGACGGCGGTCACAACGGAATAAAGAATATTATCTATCTTTCCGGCAGCAACGAATTCCCCCGAATTAAAATCGGCATGGGTCAAAAGCCCGATGGCTGGGATTTAGCCGATTGGGTTTTGAGCCGATACTCCGAGGAGGATATGAAGACCCTCTCTCCGGTTTTCGACAACACCGCCGACGCCCTTACCCTTATAATGAACGGGAAGATAGAAGAGGCGATGGGGAAGTATAACGGGAAATGAAGCACGCCTTCGGCGTATGAAGCGTGCCTTCGGCACATGAAGCGCACCCTTCGGGTGCATGAAAAATGAATGTGTGCCGCCCGTGGCGGCACATTTTAATGGGGTTGTGCCACAGAGGCAAACCTGTGCACGGCGCGGGAGCGCCCTCGGCTCCCTCTGAGGAGGGAGCTGGCGCGCCCAAAAGATTTGGAGGCGCGACTGAGGGAGAGAGAACGCGAGGTCGCTGTTTGCACCTCGGTATAGACGAGCACGGAGCGAAAAAGCGGTCATTTGCCTTTTCTCTTGCCTATATCAAGTGCTTTCGCACTCACTCGGTGTATCTCTCCTTCCGTCACGGCGTTTATATCCTTTATACGCCGTGCCACCTTTGCCCCCTCGCCGCAACCACTCTGCGTCAGCTTGAGCGTGCCGCATTTAAGCCCGCTTAGCGGGCTGCCCTCATCCGTCACGGTGCAGCGCAAAAGCGCAGCACCGCGCCACCTTCCCCAAGGGGAAGGCTAAGTGCTTCGCCGCAGAGCTCAGCGAAAACAACCGAAAGTTCGCCGAAAGGCTTGCTTATATTCAAACGAAAGGAATGATATTCAATGAAAAAAGTCATCGCACCGATTTTGGCGGCAATTCTCATAATGGGGCTTGCGGCCTGCTCCATCGTCGATAATATCGTCGGCGAGGTACTCGGCGGTCTGAACAGCTCTCAGTCCTCCTCCGATATGGGCGGAAATATGCCCGGCGGAAACGGCTATATGCCCGGAGGCAATACCCAAGGCGAAAGCAGTGGTATGTCCGGGGGCATAGACCTTGCCGCAGTTACCGAGGAGGATGTCAAACCCATCGTGGATGTCTTTGCCGGCGTGGTGGCGGAGAATTTCGGCATTGACGCGGACTTTGAAAACGGCAAATCCGCAATCATAAACCCCAAGGACGGGAGCAAAAAGATCCTCGATTTGTCCCCCTATTACAGAGAGGACGGCTCCAGAGATCTTTCCTCCTTCCCCGGCTACGAGTCCGACCCTACGGACGCCTCATACTTCGAGGTTCTGAGCTATAAATCCCTGAGCGAGCTTTGCGCCTACCTTGACGAATATATGCTTCCGGAAATTTACGAAAGCTATGTTGCGGATAATTTCAGCGAGGTTGACGGCGTGCTCTATCTTGTACGCGGCGGCAGAGGCTACGGCGCCGTTACCTGCGGGAACATCACCTCCGTAACCCCCGGCTCCGATTCCCTTGAGGTTATTGCGGAAAGACAGCTCTTCGAGGAGCCGGACGGCCTTTATATACTTACTCTTAAAGAGATCGGCGGCAGACTTAAAATAGTTTCCGCACTTGAGGAGGAGGCAAAGGGCTGATTTTCGAAAAAATTCTGTTAAAAAGGGCTTTACAAAGCACTGTTTGTTGTGCTATACTATTTAAGTCCGTGTTTAACGGAGCATTTTATAACTTTCGCTCGGAAAAAGGTATGTCCGCTAAGCCGCGCTTGGCTTTGCCGAACGCTGCCGCCTGCGGTTACATCTCATTAGTTTTGTAAACGCCTTTTTCTGTGAGAAAGCCAAATTCTAAAAAACGAGGTGTATTTACTATGATGCGTAAAGAAGAAAAAGCAGCGGTTATCGAAGCTAACCGTATGCACGAAACCGATACCGGTTCTCCCGAGGTTCAGATTGCCGTTCTCACCAAGAGAATTGCCGACCTTACCGAGCACCTGAAGGAGCACAAGAAGGATAACCACAGCCGCCGCGGCCTTTTCAAAATGGTAGGTCGTCGCCGCAACCTTCTCAACTACCTGAAGAAGACCGACATCGAGCGTTACCGTGCCATTGTTGAAAAACTCGGTATCCGCAAATAATTCTGTCAAAAAAAGTCAGGCGGAGCGCTTTTCCGCCTGACTTTCTTGAAATAAAAGCATAAACCAAGAAAAAACAAACACAAATACAAAGGCACAGAGCAAAACGGAAGACGCCGCCGGAAATAAGCAGTTAATCGAGGAAGCAAGCATTTGCTTTTTGGATTTATTGTTTATTCCCGCCTCCGCTTTCGTTTTGCCGCGTGCAAAATGAAACGGAGGAAATTTTTTTGTTCGAAAATTACAGAGTTTTTGAAACCGAATTTGCCGGAAAGAAAATCACCTTTGAAACCGGCAAAATGTGCGCTCTTGCGAACGCATCCATCCTTGTAAGATACGGCGAAACCGCAGTTCTCTGCAACGTCACCGCCAGCAAGACCCCCAGAGAGGGCATTGACTACTTCCCGCTTTCCGTTGACTTTGACGAAAAGCTCTATTCCGTGGGCAAAATCCCCGGCTCCTTCCCCAGAAGAGAGGGTCGCCCCACCGACCGCGCCATTCTTGACAGCCGCGTTGTCGACCGCCCCATGCGCCCGCTTTTCCCCAAGGATATGCGAAACGACTGCGCCGTGGTTATGTCCGCTCTTTCCGTTGACCCGGACTACCCCTATGCAATCTGCGGTATGCTCGGCGCCTCCATGGCGACCGCTATCTCCGATATTCCGTGGAACGGTCCTATCGCAGGCTGCCAGGTTGCCCTTGTGGACGGCGAAATCATCCTGAACCCCACCGCCGAGCAGGAGGCCAAATCTGACCTGCACCTCATCGTCAGCTCCACCGACAAAAAGGTTGTTATGATTGAAGCCGGCGCAAACGAGGTTGACAACGAAACCATGCTCAAGGCCATTATGACCGCTCATGAGGAGAACGTCAAAATGGTCAATTTCATCAACTCCGTTGTTGCCGAAATCGGCAAGCCTAAGTTCGAGTATCAGAAAATCGAGGTTCCCCACGAGCTCTTTGATGCAATCAAGGACTTTGCCATTGAGGATGTGAGAAAAGCCCTCGACACCGATGATAAAAACGTCCGCGACGCCGCTCTTCAGCCCATTATCGCCGCCATTCACGAAAAATTCGACGAAATCTACCCCGACGATATTCTCAAAATCGACGAGGCTATCTATAAGCTCCAGAAATACGTTGTTCGCCGCTGGCTTATTGACGACGGCAAGCGTGTTGACGGACGCGGACTTGACGAAATCCGTCCTCTTGCGGCGGAGGTCGGTCTTCTCCCCAGAGTTCACGGCTCCGGTATGTTCACCCGCGGACAGACCCAGGTGCTCACTATTGCCACCCTCGGCATTATCTCCGAGGCGCAGGAGCTTGACGGCATTGACGGCGTAGAGAGCAAGCGCTATATGCACCAGTACAATATGCCCTCCTACTCCGTAGGCGAAACCCGCCCCTCCAGAGGTCCCGGCCGCCGCGAAATCGGTCACGGCGCACTTGCAGAGAGAGCGCTTGAGCCGGTTATCCCCTCCGTTGAGGAATTCCCCTATGCAATCCGTACCGTTTCCGAGGTTCTTTCCTCCAACGGCTCCACCAGCCAGGGCGCAATCTGCGGCTCCACCCTTGCGCTTATGGACGCGGGCGTTCCGATTAAAAAGCCCGTTGCCGGTATATCCTGCGGCCTTATCACCAAGGGTGAGCGCTGGATGACCATGGTCGACATTCAGGGTCTTGAGGACTTCTTCGGCGATATGGACTTCAAGGTTGCAGGAACCCGCGACGGTATCACCGCCATTCAGATGGACCTTAAATGCGATGGTCTTACTCCGGAAATCATCAAGGAGGCCCTTGACAAAACCGAGAAGGCAAGACTTTATATTCTCAACGACATTATGGCTCCCGTCATTGCCGAGCCGAGAGCGGAGCTTTCCAAATACGCTCCCAAGATGCTCAGCATGGTTATCGACACCGAGAAAATCCGTGACGTTATCGGCTCCGGCGGTAAAACCATTCAGAAAATCTGCGCCGAGTGCCAGGTCAAAATCGACGTTGAGGAAGATGGTCACGTATTTGTTTCCGGTATGGACATCGAGAATGTTCGCCGCGCAATTCAGGTAATCCAGACCATCACCATGGATCCCGAGGTCGGCGCAATCTACAAGGGCAAGGTAACCCGCCTTATGCAGTTCGGCGCGTTCGTGGAAATCGCCCCCGGCAAGGAGGGTCTGTGCCACATCTCCAAGCTTGACAACAAGCGCGTCGAAAAGGTTGAGGACGTGGTAAAGCCCGGCGACGAAATCGTTGTCAAGGTCGTTGAAATCGACCAGCAGGGCAGAATAAATCTGTCCCGCAAGGACGCTCTTGCGGACATCGAGGCTCGCAAGAACAGAAAATAATCGGATTTTCAACTCCGCCCCTTGACAAAAGGGGCGGATTTTGTATAAATAGCGCTTAAAAGCTTAATATCCCTTATATTTATCCTGTTATATTTAAGAAAAACTCTTGCAATTCCTAAATGTATATGGTAAACTATAATATAGTAGAATATTAGAGTAGGATGAAAGAGTGGGAACGAAAAGCCCGCTCTTTTCTGTTGATGAAGCAAATTCGGGAGGTGCTGTTTTTTGGCAGAGGGTAAAAAGAAAAATACCGCGCAGGTTTGTGCGGAATTGGCGCAGCCGGTGGCGGAAAAGCTCGGCCTTGAGCTTTGGGACGTTCGCTTTGAAAAGGAGGGAACCGAATGGTACCTTCGCTTTTTCGTGGATAAGGACGGCTTGACCATAGAGGACTGCGAAAGCTTCAGCCGCGCCATGGATCCGGTTCTGGATGAGGCGGACCCCATAGAGAAAAGCTATGTTATGGAGGTATCTTCTCCGGGTATTGAACGCAAGCTCAATAACGAGCAGCAAATTCGCCGCTATCTGGGCTGTCTTGCCACGGTTAAATTTATCCGCGCGCCGGAGGGATATAATAAGAGAGAATTCCTTCTTCAGCTCAATGATGTAAAAGACGGCGTAATCACCGCGGAGCAGGAGGATGGCACCATAATGACCTTCCCCAAAAGCGATACGGCTTTCATCAAGCTCTACTATGATTTTGACAACGATACAATGGCGGACGACACCGCTGAATAACAGGAGGAATTACAAAAAATGAACGCAGAATTTTTTGAAGCGTTAAAGCTTCTTGAAGCGGAAAAGGGCATATCCGTCGAATATCTTTGCGAAAAGATAGAAAATGCCATTGTAATCGCCGTGCGTAAGGATTACGCCGGCATAGAGGACGTAAAAGCGATTATAGACCCGGACACCCAGACCTTTGAGGTTGCCCTTCGCAAAACCGTGGTTGACGAGGTGGAGGATCCGGCAAACCAGATAAACGTTGACCAGGCGGCAAAGTACGACAAAAAAGCTCAGGTGGGCGACGTTGTGGATATTCCGCTTGAAACCAAGCAGTTCGGACGCATTGCCGCCCAGACTGCAAAGCATGTTATAAAGCAGGGAATCCGCGAGGCGGAAAGAGGACAGGTGCTCAAGGAATTCCAAAGCCGCGAGCACGAGATTATCACCGCCACCGTTATCAGTACCGACCCGGTGCGCGGCAACGTAACCCTTGAAATTGACCATAACGAAGCGTACCTGCTCAAGTCAGAGCAGATTCCCGGCGAAACCTTTGAGGACGGCGAGAAAATCAAGGTTTATGTTGTGGAAGTCGCCAATTCCGAGCGCGGCCCCAAGGTTATGATTTCCAGAACTCATCCCGGCTTGGTAAAACGTCTGTTTGAGATAGAGGTTCCGGAGGTCTACGAGGGAACCGTTGAGATAAAGGCCGTTTCCAGAGAGGCAGGCTCCAGAACCAAGCTTGCGGTTTGGAGCCGCGACCCCGATGTTGACGCCGTGGGCGCCTGCATAGGCGCAAGAGGCGCCCGTGTGGCAAAGATTGTTGATGAGCTTGGCGGCGAAAAAATCGACGTCGTGCAGTATTCCGAAGACCCGGTGGAGTTTATTTCCGCCGCGCTTTCCCCCGCAAGGGTTGTCTCCGTGGAGGTTGACCCTGACGGCGCCCGCGCCTGCAAAGTAAAGGTTCCGGATGAGCAGCTTTCCCTTGCCATCGGCAACAGAGGACAGAACGCAAGACTTGCCGCAAGACTGACCGGCTGGAAGATTGATATCAAGCCGGAAAGCGGATTCTTCGGCGAGGAATAATATAAAAAAGGCGCAGATTTTTTACGGAAGGAGAGTGGCGCGCTTTGAAAAAAATACCCATGAGGATGTGCACCGGCTGTGGCGAAATGAAGCCTAAAAAAGAACTGGTGCGGGTGGTAAAAAGCCCGGAGGACGAAATTTCCGTCGACAGAACAGGGCGTAGCCCCGGCAGGGGCGCTTATGTGTGCCCAAACCCGGAGTGCCTTAAAAAGGCGCGTAAGTCCAAAAGGCTTGAAAAGGTCTTTTCCGCCCCAATTCCGGAGGAAGTTTATGACGCGCTTGAAAAGGAGCTTTGCACCGATGCCGGCCGATAAAATTTCCGGAATACTCGGGCTTTGCAGAAGAGCGGGAAGGCTTGTTCTCGGTTTTGACATAACTGCCGAAGCCATCGCAAAGAAAACAGCCTGCCTTGTGCTTCTTGCAAAGGACGCTTCGCCGCGGACAACCCGGGAAATCACCAAAACAGCGCAGGAAGCCGGGCTTCCGGTGCGGACATTGCCCCTTACCATGGACGAAATAAGTTATGCCGTTGCGAAGCGTGCGGGTGTGCTTGCGGTTTGCGACAGCGGATTTGCAAACAAAATAAACCGGCTGCTTTGCGAAGGCGCAAACGCAGTGCAGGCACACCGCGAAACAGCACGAATTCAGGAGGGAAACGCTTAAATGATTGAAAATATTAAATATAAAGTTGCCGACGTGGCAAAAGATTTGAAGCTCCCGGTAAAAGACGTTCTCGATACGCTGGGCGAAAAGTTCCCGGCAAAAAAGGCGCAGACCGCCCTTACCGAGCAGGAGCTGAACTATGTGTTTGAGCATTATACAAAAGCAAAGGAAGTAACAAGCTTTGCACAGTATTTTGCTATGGCAAGCCAGCCGAAAGAGGAGCTGAAAAAGCCCGAACCAAAAAAAGAAGAGCCTAAGTCTGTAAAAGAAGAGAAAAAGTCCGCCCCAAAGGCGGAGAAACCCGCTCCCAAGGCGGAGAAGCCTGCGGAAAAGTCCGCTCCCAAGGCGGAGAAGCCCGCGGAGAAGTCTGCTCCCAAGGCGGAGAAGCCTGCGGAAAAGTCCGCTCCCAAGG
>USFO01000027.1 GCA_900553955.1 uncultured Oscillospiraceae bacterium | reverse complement strand
CTGTCCATAGCTAAAGCTTTTTTTCCACTGGCAGAGCCAGTGGTTGTCCTACGAACACCAAAACGGGGACGGGCTTCAATGCCCGTCCCCGTTTTTATCCGCTAAAGGAGCTTATTCTTTTGCTTCGGCGGTTTCCTTTTCCTCATCGGAGGCTTCCTTCACAGGCTCGATAACCTCTCTGTCCTCCTTGCCGAGGAGAATGTTCACCACTCGCTTTATACTGAAAAACAGCACAAATACCGGAAAAGCGCAGTACATTATGAGCAGCGGTGCAAGGTTATCCCTTGAGCCCGCCGGCATATATGTATTAAGACCTATTCCGAGCCAAAGATAAAACGCACAGACCGCCAGCGCAACCGCCACAGTGCTGATTATTTTTTTCTGCCGTTCGGAAAGGTTGATTATACCGTTCAGATTAAGCTTTAATCTAAGCTTCGGTATAACGCCCGGCATTTTTACTTTAAGCTTCATCGTTTCTTTTCTCCAAAAAAGTTTTCCGTTCCGTTGCGAAGCCGCGCAATATTTTCCCTGTGTGCGTAGAATGTAAGCGCCGCCAAAATCAGTGCACATATTGTATCCGGCAAAATTTCCGATACGAAATCCGCCTTTTGCAGCCAGAGCACCAGCGCGGTGAGCACCGGATAAATCGCCGCGCCGCAGAGGGAAATCGCGGAAACAATTCTGATTATAAAGAGCATTGGCACAAGCCCCACCAAAATGGTGCAAAACGCAATCCAGTTGAGCACAAGCATCGCACCGAAGGCGGTGGCAACACCCTTACCGCCCTTGAATTTGAAATATACCGGAAAAATATGCCCAACCACAACGAAAATCGCGGCAAGATATCCGATGTCAAATGGCAGCTCAAAGCCACCGAGCGCCGCCCGCGCAACAAAGACCGTCAGCGCACCCTTAATGAAGTCGCCGCCGAATGTATACGAAGCCGCCCGCTTTCCGAAAGTGCGGAGCATATTTGTCGTGCCCGCATTTCCGCTTCCGTAATTGCGTATGTCTTTGAATTTATGAAATTTTGATATGATTATTGCCATATTGCAGCTTCCGATAAGATAGGAAACCGCCGCAACGCCCATACATATATAAAATATCATTCCAAAGTCATTCAAGATACCGTCCTCCGAGAAAAAAATCAGCCTTTATCCTTGCCTCTTTCGCGTACAACTATTTTAATCGGCGTTCCGTTCAGCCCGAACGTCTCCCTTATCTGATTTTCGATATAACGCTGATAGGAGAAGTGGAACAAATCGGAACGGTTGCAGAACACCACAAACGTCGGCGGCTTTGTGGAGGCCTGAGTCATATAATAGAGCTTGAGCCTCTTGCCCTTATCGGAGGGGGGCTGAACCTTTGCCGTGGCGTATGACAGCATATCGTTGAGCATACCGGTGGAAATTCTGCGGCAGTTCTGCTCGTGGGTGGAAACAATAAGCTCGAAGAGCTTGTCTATTCTTTGACCGGTGAGCGCCGAAATAAAGACAATGGGCGCATAGGACATAAAGCTGAAATCCACCTCAAGTTCCTTTTGGAACTTGTTCATGGTGTTGCCGTCCTTTTCAATCGCGTCCCATTTGTTTACGGCGATAACGCAGGCCTTGCCCTGCTCGTGTGCATATCCCGCAACCTTGCTGTCCTGCTCGGTAAAACCTTCAGTAGCGTCAATCATAATTACGCAGACGTCGCTGCGATCCACCGCCATATAGGAGCGTAGCACGCTGTATTTTTCAACATTGTCATCCACCTTGCTTTTGCGGCGAATGCCTGCGGTGTCAATAAGCACAAATTTACCGTACTGATTTTCAACCTCGGTATCGGTGGCGTCACGGGTAGTGCCCGCAACGTTGGAAACTATCACTCGCTCCTCCCCGGCAATACGGTTCACAAGGCTGCTTTTGCCCACATTCGGCTTGCCGATTATGGCAACCTTTACCGCATCTTCATCATACTCATCTTCTTTGTCGAAATCAATAAATTTGAAGCACTCGTCAAGAAGATCTCCGGTTCCGTGACCGTGAACCGAGGAAACGGCTATGGGATCGCCCAAGCCGAGGTTGTAAAACTCGTAAAATTCCGCGGGAGGCTCGCCTATTCTGTCGCATTTGTTCACGCAGAGCACCACCGGCTTGCCGCTCTTGAGCAGCATTGCGGCAATGTCCGCATCGTTCGCCGTAACGCCGGAGGCAAGATCCGTTACAAGTATTATCACATCGGCGCTTTCAATAGCTATGTTCGCCTGATCACGCATTTTCGCCAGCATACCGTCATCGGTTTTCGGCTCGATACCGCCGGTATCTATGAGCATAACCGTGTGGTTGAGCCACTCGCATTCGCTGTAAATGCGGTCGCGGGTTACGCCGGGGGTATCCTCCACTATGGCAAGGCGCTTTCCGGTAAGCTTATTAAAAAGCGTGGATTTTCCCACATTAGGGCGCCCTACTATGGCAATTATAGGTTTTGACATTTCTATCCCTCCAAACGGGTCATCCGTATATTACTTCACATTCGTCGTCGGCTTTTTCGCCGAGCATGGCACAAAGCAGCTTGTAGCCGTCGTTCGGAACCATGAGCACCGGAAGCTTCAGCTCCCGCTCAACATAATCCGGCGTGGTGTCGTCTATGAATTTGTCGTGCTCATAGCGCAGGGTGCTCTCGCAGATGAGCACCGCGTCGCCGTTGTCTCTTTCCTTGAGCTGAGCGACTATGTCGCCGCCTGTGAGCAGCCCCGTGACGGTTATCAGTTCGCCGAAGAAGTTATTCTCCATAGCGAGAACATCGATTTTAAGCCCATCGTAGCGGCGCTCCGCGGCGTCTGCAAGCTCCTTTATGGTGGAGTATGCCGCCTTTCCCGTGGGAATAGTCACCCTGCGGTTATATTCCGCCGGCGGGAAGTAGTCAAGCGCCTCGTAAAATTCGTGTTTGAGCAGGGTGCAGAGTCCCACTCCGTCCTCAAGCTGAGTAAAGTCATCGTAATACTCATAAGGCGGCAGCGGCAGCCCCGCCTTGATGAAAAATTCATCCGCAGCGTAAGCAACGGCAATACCCCGCTCCGTTTTCATTTTCTCGCGGAACCCGTCCACTATGGAAATTACCTCCCGCGCACCCACAGCATCGTATGGGGTGAGCTTCGGCAGCTTTTCGCGGTACTTCGTCAGCCCAACGGGCACGCATACAGCGCTTTCCACCGCAGGGCCAAGCTTTGCAAGGTCGCTGAATGTGCGGCGAAGCTCATCGCCGTCGTTTATTCCCGGGCAGAGCACAAGCTGAATATGCAGCGCAATACCCGCGTCAGCCAAGCGTTTTATATATTTCAGCGAATCCGCAGCCTTCGGGTTCTTCATCATCCGAACGCGAAGCTCCGGGTTCGTGGTGTGAACGGAAATATTTATGGGTGAAAGATGCATTTTGATAATGCGGTCTATGTCCTCGTCCTCAAGGTTCGTAAGAGTTATATAGTTCCCGAAAAGAAAGCCAAGGCGCGAATCGTCGTCCTTAAAATAGAGGGTTTCGCGCATATTCGGAGGCATTTGGTCTATGAAGCAGAAAATGCACTTGTTTTTGCAGCAGTGCTCCTTATCCATAAGATATGTTTCAAAATCAAGGCCGAGGTCGTCGTACTCCGGTTTTTTTACCTCCACGGTTCTTGTTTCGCCGTTTTGCGAAGCAAGCTCCACCAGAATATCTCTGTCGGTCATATAGAACCGATAGTCGAGAACGTCTTTTATAATGTTTCCATTGATTGAGACTATACTTTCTCCGGCAGTTATGCCCGCTTTTTCGGCATAGCTGTTCTTTTCAACCGCTGAAATTTTAACCGGCAAGCGGCGGCACCTCCTTCTTCGGGAAAATTCATAAATTATATTATAACAAATGTATTTTCTTTTTTCTACTGTTTTTTATGAATAACAGGGCAAAAAAAGGAGCGTAGAACCATCTCCCGCAAAAATATCCGCCGCAAAAGCAATCTGCGGCTCCGCCAGCGTTTTTTAGGCGGGCTTAACTTAAAAAGCTCCGCATACCCTGTACGCAGAGTTTTTCCGTAACAAAAAAGGGCGTAGCAAAACCGCAGGTTTCCCATGCGGATCCGGCTAACGCCCTTCCCCATTTCGCAAAGATAAAGATTATGCTTCTTCGACTTTGACGATCTCTCTGCCTTTGTAATAACCGCAGTTTTTGCATACTACATGCGGGAGCTTAAGCTCGCCGCACTGCGGGCATTTGCAAAATGCCGGAGCAGAGATCTTCCAGACATTAGAACGTCTTTTATTCTTTCTTGCTTTCGAAACCTTTCTCTTCGGTACCGCCATGATGAAGCACCTCCTTAACAGAATTAGTCCTTTTTTAGCTGTCCAGCAGCATTTTTAACTTTTCAAGGCGGGGGTCGATCTGCTTTGTATTGCAATTGCAGGTCGTCTCGTTAAGATCCGCGCCACAAATGGGACAAAGCCCTTTGCAGTCTTCACGGCAAAGAAGCCGGAACGGAAGTTCAAGCGTTACATCCGTCATAACAAGCTCGTCCATATCGATGTTTCCCGTCGGAACCATGATATATTCGTCATTCTCGTCGCCGGAAGCAAGCTCTCTGGCAAGCCAGTGTTCAAACTCGTACTCCGCGTTTCTTTTAGTTTTCTTGCCGCATCTGTCACAGTTATATTCAAGCACAGCGGTAGCCCTGTACTTCAATGTAACTATGCCGGAACGGTTCTGAAAAACGCCGCTGATTTGCACAGGAGAAGAAAAGATTTTCTCTCCCCATATATCCACGCCGGAAAGGTTAATTTCACCCTCCAACGGAATAATTGTGCCTGGCGCATCGAACAATTCTTTAATATCCACAATCATAACAATCCCTCGCAACGCCACGGAGAATATTATATATGCATAATATGCTTTTGTCAAGCGGTTTTTTAGCTGTTATTGACAAATCCCCGCATAAAATCATAACATTAGAATTTTAGCACACTTCGCGGCAAATTGCAAACCCTTATTTTATATATTTTTAATTTTTTTGCGTTATTTTATAGCAAATCCGCTTGCCGCCATAGAAACATAATCATCATCTGCAATAATTATGTGGTCAACAAGCTCAATTCCCACTTGTGCGAACAGCCGCCCGATTTCCCTCGTCATGGCAACATCCTCCGCTGACGGAACGGCAACGCCCCGTGGATGGTTGTGCGCCAAAATAACTCTGGTCGCCTTGACTTTCATTGCCTCCTCCATCACCTTGCGGCGGGAAACCTTGGCGCTGTCCACCGTTCCTTCTGCCACAACGGAGCATGAAATCACCTTGTTTTTGTTGTCGATGGAAACCATCATAAGCGCTTCGTTGGTTCTGCCGACGAACTTCGGCAAAAGATACGCGCCAATATCCCCGCAGCCGCCCACAACGTTCACGGCATCCGCTTTATCCTCAAGATATTTTCGCGCCATCTGCGGAATCATAGAAATGAGTATCGCGGTGCTTTCGCCCACGCCGCTCACTTTCATAAGCTCCTCCGGCGTTGCGTCAAACACTCCGGAAAGGCTGCCGAACGCATCGATAAGGCGGTGGGCTATGGGGTTCGTATCGCCGCGCGGTATGCTGTAAAACAGCAAAAACTCCAGAACGTTGTGCGGTGCAAAATCGTCAAGGCCGCTTTTCATAAAGCGCTCTTTCATCCTCTTGCGATGACCCTCGTGAATATTCTCCAAGCGCGCCGCCCTCCCCGCAGATTTTTCTTGCTAAATTGCGTATAAAATATTATACTATTTTCAGCACTGCTTTTTCAAGAGGTATTATCATGAAGGAATTCAAAATTACAAAAAACGACGCCGGTCAGCGCATGGATAAATTCCTGACCAAGGCGGTTCCGAAGCTGCCGAAGGCGCTGCTTTACAAATACATACGCATAAAGCGCATTAAGCTGAACGGCAAGCGCTGCGAAATTTCAAGCCGCCTTTGCGAAGGCGACGTTATCGAGTGCTATGTTTCCGACGAATTTTTTGAAGCGGAAAACAAGCGCCCGGAATTTATGCTTGCGCCGTCCGCCATTGACGTTGTTTACGAGGACGAAAATATTTTGCTTATAAACAAGCCCGCCGGACTGCTTGTTCACGAGGGGAACGATTGGTGCGCCGACACGCTTATTGCTCGGATTCAGCACTATCTTTACAAGAAAAAAGAGTACGACCCGGCGGCGGAAAATTCCTTTGTTCCGGCGCTTTGCAACCGTATTGACCGCAACACCTGCGGAATTGTTATCGCCGCCAAGAACGCCGCCACTCTGCGTGTTCTGAACGACAAAATAAAGGAACGCGAGCTTGAGAAAAAGTACCTTTGCGTGGTGAAAGGCGCCCCGGAGCGCAAAAGCGGCGTGCTTGAGCATTTTATTTTGAAGAACGAAAAGACGAACACGGTGGAGGCTCTTGCCGCGCCCGCGCCGGGAGCGAAAACTGCAAAGACGAAATACACCGTGCTCACCTCCCACGACGGTATGAGCCTTGTTGAAGCGGAGCTGCTCACCGGGCGCACCCACCAGATACGCGCGCAGTTTGCCGCTATCGGTCACCCGCTTATAGGCGACACGAAATATGGCAAAGCGAAGGACGGTCACGGCTTTACATGGCAGGCGCTGTGCTCATACAAGCTGACCTTCCGCTTTGAGAGCGATGCCGAGCACCTTGCGTACCTCGACGGGCGCTGCTTTACCGTGAAGGATGCGTGGTTTTTGGAGAAGCTGGGCTTTTCCATGCCGAAAGAGCTATAATAAAGTGAAAAATCCGACTGTTTTCGCTTTGCGCCGATAGCAATAATTTGAGAAAAGCACAAAATCGGCATCCGCCGGATTGGAGAAAAGATAATGTCTGAACCATATTACAAGCCTTGCAGAGAACTTGAAATCTGTAACGAGCTGATTGAGAAATACTTTAATACGCAGCAATACGAAAAGTGCTTTGAGGGGCATTTGGCTCTTGCAGAGCAAGGCTATCCTCTTGCCGAATGTCAGATTGGCTACTTCTATTACGACGGTCTCGGTGCTGAAAAAGATCTTGAGAAAGCGGTCTATTGGACACGCAGAGCCGCCGAGCACGGCGACCGTGACGGACAATGCAACCTTGCTTGGTTCTATGAGGATGCCGTCGGCGTGGAGCGTGATATGGAGCAGGCAGTCTTTTGGTACCGCAAAGCAGCTTTACAGGGTCACGACCTTGCCATCGAAAAATGCAGGGAGCTTGGCGTAGATCTGGACGCTCCTATCCCCTTGGCCACCTTGAAAGATATAAGTACGCCGTAAAAAGCGACTGAATGGATTTGAGGGTATGCGGAACTTAATTTCCGCGCTCAAGCAAAGTGATGCGGCGAGCGCAGCATTGCAGTGCCGTGCTCAAGCAGCACAGAACTTAGTTCAGGCGTTGTTTCTCCGTGCTCAAATGAAGCAGCATACACCGCAAGACATCTTTGTACCGTGCTCAATCGGTGCGGTGCAGCAACCAAACCATTTTCTCTAATCAAAAATTATGCTCACCGCAGCAAGAAACATGCCGCGGTGAGCATTTATTTTTTTATTTTCCGGCAATCACAGCACCTGCTCAAGTGCGGCGAGCACGGCTTCGTTTTCGTCCTTATCACCTGCAAAGATACAAAAATATCCGTCCGCGCAGCGGATGCTCACGCCGTGCTCAAGCAGCTCTGCATTACGCCTTTCCGCGTCCTTGACCTTGAAGAAAACGCAGTCCGCCTTCGTGCGGAAAAGCCGCTCCACGGAATCGTACTTTATGGCAAGCTTTTTTATCCGAATATAAAGGCTGTCGCGGCTGTCGGTAAGCTTTCTCAGCGCTGTTTTAAGCGCGGAGCTGTGATTAAAAATCACGTTTGCGGCGGCTTCGTCCGCCGCGGCGATGCCGCAGTCAAACTGCGGCAGGTTTTTGCCGCAGGCAAAAACCGCTCCGCCGCCAAAGCGCATTCTTTTGAGCACCACCAGATTCGGCAGGTGCTCAACTAATTTTATCGCAGAATTATCCTCTCCGACCATGTGGCTTTCGTCCACAATAAAGAGTCCATTCGTTCTCAAAGCAAGCTTTTTTATCTCATCTGCGGAGATTTCAAGGCTTGTAGGGCAGCAGGGATTAGTCATAAAAACCGCATGAGCATCAGGGCTTTGTTCTATTAAGCGCAGCTTCATATCCGGAGTCTTTTTCGTGAGCACTGTTTGAGCACCTGACAGCGCATTTTGCAGTATATCCGCCGCCTCGTCAAATTCCGGTGTAATCACAATCGCATTTTTCGGCAGAAGCGCCGTAAAAAGCGTGGCATAATCCTTTGCCGCACGGACATTTTCCGGCTTCGTACCGAAAAAATCCGCAAAGCCGCCGCAGATTTTCTCTGCCGCGGGGTCGTGCTCATCCGCATGGTGCTCAAGCCTTGCGGCGGACACTCTATCGGAAAAACAGCCCTCTATATCAAAGAAAAAGCGGCTTCCGTCAAGATAAATCATAGAAAAATCCTCCGTTTACATTTCAAAAAAGCTTACCTGCCTTGTTTGCGGCAAGCCCTTGAGCACGCCGTTCGTCCGCAGAATGTCAATAACTCCGGAGCCGACTCCCGCCCGGAGCGAAACATCGTCCACGGAGAGATATTCTCCCTTTTTGCCCGCTTCTTCAAGCTGCTTTGCGGCGTTTTCGCCCAGTCCCTTCAGCGATACAAATGGCAGGCGCAGCTTTCCGTTTTCCGGCACATAGGTTTTCGCCGTGGAGTGATAAAGATCCACCGGCAAAAATTCATAGCCGCGGGCAAGCATTTCGTTAGTGATTTCCAGCATGGTAAGCTGATCTTCTTCGCCCTTATTCATACTCTCCATGGCGTGCATTTCCTTTATGCGCTGCTTGACAGCTTCCCTGCCCTGCGCGGCTATGCCGCCGTCAAGGTCGTCGCCGCGCACGGTAAACATCGCCGCATAAAATTCGAGCGGATAGTAAACCTTGTAATATGCGAGGCGGATTGCGCCGATGACATACGCGGCGGCGTGCGCTTTCGGAAACATATACTTGATTTTAAGACAGCTTTGCAGGTACCAATCCGGCACGCCGTGCTCCTTCATTGCCGCCTTGTGCTCATCGGTAAGCAGCTTCGTCGCCTTACCCTTACGGGTTATCTCCATAATCTTGAACGCCATGCTCGGGTCAAGGCCATAGCGGATAAGGTCGGTCATAATGCTGTCACGGGTTCCGATTACGTTCGCGATGGTGCAGGTGCCGTTTTTGATAAGCTCCTGAGCATTGCCAAGCCAAACGTCGGTACCGTGAGAAAGTCCGGAAATTTGTATCAGTTCCGCAAAATGTTTCGGGTTTGCGTCAAGCAGCATTCCCTTTACGAAATTCGTGCCCATTTCCGGAATGGCAAGGCTGCCAGTGGGGCAGTCAATATCTTCCGCCGTTACGCCAAGTGCCGCCGGTGACTGGAACAGGCTGTAAACCTTTTCGTCACTCATTGGAATATCTGTGGTTTTAAGCCCTGTCATGTCCTCAAGATACTTATAAAGCGTCGGAACATCGTGCCCGAGTTCGTCAAGCTTTAAAATCGTATCATGCAGCGCGTGAAAGTCGAAATGCGTCGTGAGCATATCGGATTCGGCGTCGTCCGCAGGATGCTGCATGGGGCAAAAATCCGTTATATCGTATTTTGCGGGGATAACAACCATGCCGCCGGGGTGCTGACCCGTAGTGCGTTTTACGCCGGTGCAGCCCATGGCAAGCCGTGCTTCCTCCGCTTTATTAAATGTTATATTCCGCTCCTCGCAGTACTTTTTTACATAGCCATAGCCGGTTTTCTCTGCAACGGCACCGATTGTACCGGCTTTGAAAACGTGGTCCTTGCCAAACAGCTCCTCCGTATAACGGTGGGCATAAAACTGATACTCGCCGGAGAAGTTGAGGTCGATATCAGGTGCTTTGTCGCCATGGAAGCCAAGGAAGGTTTCAAACGGAATGTCGTGACCGTCTCGCTTCATATCCGCGCCGCATTTCGGGCAATTTTTCGGCGGAAGGTCAAAACCGGAGCCCACCGAGCCGTCAGTCACAAATTCGGTATGACGGCAGTTCGGGCAGCGGTAGTGCGGCGGAAGCGGGTTTACCTCGGAAATTCCGCTCATGGTCGCAACGAAGGATGAGCCGACGGAACCACGCGAGCCGACTTGATAGCCGTCCTCGTTGGATTTGGTAACAAGCTTCTGTGCGATAACGTACAAAACGGCGTAGCCGTGCTTTATAATGGAATCCAGCTCGCGGCTCAGGCGCTTTTGCACGATTTCGTGAATGCCAACGCCATCTTCGTTATACATTTCGTTGGCTCGCTTCCAGCAGCGGCTTTGCAAATCCTCCTCCGCGCCCTCAATATACGGCGTGTATGTTCCGTCAAGTATGGGCTTTAGCACATCGCACATATCCGCAATATGATTTGGTACGGTGATAACAACTTCACGCGCCTTTTCTTCGCCGAGGTAGGCAAATTCGTCAAGCATCTCCCTTGTCGTCTTGAAATAGAGCGGAGCCTGATTATCCGCATCTCCGTAGCCCTGAGCATTCTGAATTATCCTACGGTAGGCGGCATCCTCCGGGTCGAGGAAATGCACATCGCCGGTGGCGGCGACCGGAATGCCCAGTTCTTCACCAAGCTGCACAATCTGGCGGTTCCAATCCCGAAGCTGCTCCTCATTTTCCGCCTTTCCCTCCCGAAGAAGATAGGCGTTGTTGCCAAGGGGCTGAATTTCGAGGTAGTCGTAAAAGCTTGCGATTTCCACAAGCTCGTCATGGGGCTTACCCTCTCTGACGGCGGTATAAAGCTCTCCGGCTTCGCAGGCGGAGCCGATAATAAGCCCCTCTCTGTATTTTATCAGCAAGCTTTTGGGAACGCGCGGGCGCTTGCGGAAATAATCCACATTGCCCTTTGAAACAAGCTCGTACAGGTTTTTAAGTCCCCGCTGAGTTTTCGCCAGAATTATCTGGTGATACATGGGCAGCTTTCGCGGGTCTGCTCCCCGAAGAAAGTCGTTTATTTCGTTGAAGTTATCAATATTATGCCGCTTCCGAAGCTCCTCTGTCATTCGCACGAGGATAAGCGCAAGTTCTCTCGCATCATCGCAGGCGCGGTGGTGGTTGAATGGGGCAAGCTTCAAATAGTTGCCTACGGTATCAAGCTTGTGGTTTTTAAGATCGGGATACATAGAGCGCGCCATTGCAACAGTATCAGCGTATTCGTATGTAAAATCCCACCCAAGGCGCTTGTTCGCCGCCTTGAGGAAGCTTGTATCAAAGCCCGCATTGTGTGCCACAAGGAATTTTGCGTTGCCGCAGAACTCATAGAAGGCGCGCAAAGCCTCCTCCTCACTCGGTGCGTCCGCAACCATGGAATCGTCTATTCCGGTAAGCTCTGTAACACGCTCCGGAATATGCTTTTTCGGGTTTACGAAGGTGCAGAATTCGTCCTTCAGCTCGCCCCCGACTATTCGCACGGCGCCGATTTCCGTAATGCGGTCGATAGCCGCGGAAAGTCCGGTGGTTTCAAGGTCGAAGGCAATAATCTCACCGTCAAAGGACACGTCGCCTGCACCGAACACGGCTTTTACCGTGTCGTCAACGTAGTAGGCCTCCATGCCGTAAACCGCCTTGAAATTGTCGTCCTTGAGCGCCGCAACGGCGTTCATTACATCAGGGAAGCCCTGAACAACGCCGTGGTCGGTAACGGCAATTCCCCTGTGCCCCCATTCATATGCGCGCCGAACGAGCTTGTCACCGGGCGTTATGCCGTCCATCTGAGACATATTGGTATGCATATGCAGTTCAAAACGCTTTTCCGGTTCGTCGTCGGTGCGGTGAAGGCGCTTTATTTTGCAGATGTCCCGCGCACGGATAGCAATATCATGGGTGTATTTATCAAATGCGGCGTCACCCTGCACCAAAATAGTCATTCCCGTTTTAAGCGCAGAAATGTTGTCTGCATTTTTCTTTTTAGTTATAATTTTGATAGTATTCGAACCGGTAAGGTCGGTTATCATCATAGTTATGATAACACTTTCGCCGTCCCGGGTCTCTTTCGTTTCAAAGGAAAAAATATCGCCCCACACAACCACTCTTCCGCTTTGTGCGCCGACATCGCAAAGGCGCATCGGGCGCTGCTTTATCGGCTTTCCGAGCAGGGTTTTCATCTCCGAAGCGTCAAGCGGCAGCCCTGTGAGGTCAAGTCCGGCAGGAGCGCCATTTGCGGCGGCATATCCCGCCGCAGACGGCGTATAATTTGGCGACGGTGCGTAATTCATCGGCGGCGGTGCGTAAGCCACTGCAGACGAAGCATAATGCTGCTCCGGAGGTGAATAACTCCGCGTTATCGGCGGCGCCTGAGCTTTTATTATTTCCATGTCAACCTCCGTTACGCCGGAGAAAACGACCTTTACCTCGGTGCCGAATTCTTCTCGGATTATCTGCTGCATGACTTTGTCGCAGCGTTCCCGCAGAAGAATGTCCACACCACCGTGCGCAAGCTCGATTTCGAGCTTGCCATCGCCAAAGTGTGTGCTGCACCCATTGAAAAAGCCGTTTACCGGCACGCCGCGGCGCGCCGCTTCGGCGGCTATGTCGCCGAAATAATCATCGCCAAGCAGTGAAGGACTGTAAACAGGAACAAGCCGGACATTTTGTATGCCCAGCTTTTCGCAGATTTTGCTTTGCAGCGTATATATCTCGCTTTTATGTATCGTTTTTGCAGGAGCAATTTTTGCTTCCACAGTGCGGTTTTCCATATCTATGCGCATGGCGAAAATTTCCGCCGCTGCAAGCGCAGAGCTTTTTTCTGTGCCGAAAACCTCCGCGACTGTTTTCCCCATTCCTTAAATCCGTTCAATTTCCTCGAGCAGCGCCGGAAGGATTTCCTCCTCCGGAACCTTGCGAAGAATCTCGCCTTTCTTAAAAATAAGTCCGCATTTGTCTCCGCCGGCAACGCCTATATCCGCTTCGCGGGCTTCGCCCGGACCGTTCACGGCGCAGCCCATCACGGCAACGGTTATGTCTTTATCGCAGCCTGCAAGGGCGTCTTCCACCGATTGTGCAAGCTTTATAAGGTCAATTCTCGTTCTGCCGCAGGTCGGACAGGCAACAATGTTCACACCGAAATGGCGCACTCCCGCCGCTTTCAGAATATCTTTCGCGGCGTAAATCTCCCGCACGGGGTCGGCGGTGAGAGTCACGCGCACAGTGGAACCGATTCCGTCCACCAAAAGCGAGCCTATGCCTATGGCGTTTTTGATTATTCCCATGCGCTCGGTTCCCGCTTCCGTCACACCGAGGTGCAGCGGGTAGTCGCAGTGCTGCGCCACAAGGCGGCAGGCGTTTATCATTGTCTTTACGCTGCTGGATTTTATGGAAATCACCGTGTCGGTGAAGCCGTATTTTTCAAGCAGCGCAACATGCTCCATGGCGCTTTCCGCCAGAGCATCTGCCGTGGGCGCACCGTATTTTTCGAGCAAGCGCTTATCGAGGGAACCGCCGTTCACTCCCACGCGAATGGCAACTCCCGCATTGCCGCAGGCCTCCACCACCTTGCGAACTCTGTCCTCCGAGCCGATATTACCCGGATTTATGCGGATTTTGTCAACTCCTGCTTCCACTGCGGCAAGCGCAAGTTTGTAATCAAAGTGAATATCCGCCACAAGCGGGATGCTTATGGCATCTTTTATCGCGGGGATAAGCTCCACCGCCGCCATATCAGGAATCGCGGCGCGCAGAATTTCGCAGCCCGCATACTCAAGCTCCTTTGCCTGGCGCACGCTGCCCTCAATATCTGTCGATGGAACGCTTATCATTGACTGAATTGCCACCGGGTTATTCCCGCCGATGGCAATGTTTCCGATTTTAACTTCCTTTGCCAAGTATGTCACCTCGCCACAAGCTTTACTATATCATTATATGCCACAATCACCATCAGAACAAGCAACAGCGCCATTCCCACGGAGTGAATTACGGCTTCTACTTTACGGTTTACGGGTTTTCCGAAAATCCATTCGATGACCATGAAGAATATTCTTCCGCCGTCAAGCGCAGGCAGTGGCATAAGGTTAAATACACCAAGGTTCACCGTAATAAGCGCCAGAATGAGCAGCAGACTCTTGATATTCGCGGAGGAAGCCGCCTCCGCAAAGGCCTCAGTAACACCGATGGGACCGGAAAGCTGGTTCAACGCAAAGTTGCCGCTGATGATGTCCCCGAGGGAACGCCATACAAGCTTGATAAGCGAATACATCCAACGGAAAGAATACGAAATCACTCCGCCGAAGGTCGGCTCCTCGCCGTAAACGCCGAAGTCGAGCACAACGGCTTTCGTTCCGCCGTAGTCCGCCATATCGAAATTGATGTCGTCAATATGAAGCTTCTTTCCGTCGCGGATAACATCCATGGAAACAATGCCGTCTCCGTCACGGATAAGCGAATAAATTATATCGTAGTCGCAGTCGGCGGATTCACCATTCACCGCGGTAATTTTGTCCCCGACCTGCAAATAGTTCGCCGAAACGGAATTTTCGGTGAAGTTCGCAACGGTGGTAGTGCCGAGCAGGCTCTGTCCGCAGGTGAGAACAATCACCACTATAAGTCCCAAAATCAGGTTCATAATGCCGCCGGCGGCGGTTATTATAATTCTTTTCCACACCGGGCAGGCGGTAAAGCTTCGGGAATCGGCGCTGTCCTCATCCTCACCCTCCATGGCCACAAAGCCCCCTATGGGGAAAAGCCGCAGAGCGTAGGTGGTGTCCCCCACCGTCTTTGATAGTATCCTGGGTCCCATGCCTATGGCGAACTCGTTTACCTTTACTCCCGCCCACTTCGCCATGGAAAAATGCCCAAGCTCGTGGAAAAAAATCATAAATCCGAATAATAAAATTGCAATTATAATGCTCAGAATGTTCAAAATGCAATCCCCTTATCTAACAAGCTCCGAAGCAAATTTTCTTGCTTCGCAATCGGTATAGAATACCTCGTCGAATGAATTTCCCTTTGTAAATTCCATTTCAATCGTCTTTTCTATTATCCTCGGTATATCCGTGAACTTTATTTTTCCCTTAAGGAACGCCGCCACCGCAATTTCATCCGCGGCGTTGAACGCCGCAGTCGCCGTGCCGCCTTTTGCAAGGGCTCGGCGCGCAAGGTTCGTGGACGGAAAAGCCTCCTCATCCTGCCTGTAAAAATGCAGCGCACCCGCCTCGGCAAGGTCAAGCTCCGCCGCAGCACCGTTTTCACGCTCCGGCCAAGTCAGCGCATACTGAATGGGCGTTCGCATATCCGGCACGCCAAGCTGCGCCAGAACGGAATTGTCCGCGAACTGCACCAGCGAATGGACTATGCTCTCTCTGTGAATTACCACATCAATATTATTCTGCTCCACCCCAAAAAGATGTGCGGCTTCTATAATTTCAAGTCCCTTGTTCGCCATGGAAGCGGAATCTATGGTCACTTTTTTCCCCATGCTCCACGTGGGATGGCGCAAAGCGTCCTCCGGACGCATATTTTCAAGCTCGGCGGCGGTTTTTCCGAAGAACGGGCCGCCGGAGGCTGTCAAAATCAGCTTTTTTATGCGGGCGTAGTCACCCTTTGCCTGAAGGCACTGAAATATGGCGGAATGTTCGCTGTCCACCGGAAGAATTTTTACTCCATGCTCTGCGGCATAGTCCATAACGCGCCTGCCTCCTGCTACAAGGGTTTCCTTGTTCGCAAGGGCAATATCGTTTCCGGCTTCGACGGCGGCTATGGTTGGGCGCAGTCCGGCTATGCCGGTTACTGCGTTGAGCACGATATCGCACTCCGCCGCCGCTGCTTCGAGCACGGCGCGCTCACCGCCGAGCACCGTTATTCCTGTGCCGGAAAGTGCGATGCTCAAGCGCCTTGCGGCGTTTTCGTCCGCCGCGGCAACTAACTTCGGAGAAAACTCCCGCGCCTGCTTTTCAAGCAGCTCCGCATTGCTGCCCGCCGCAAGCGCGACTATCTCATATCCAAGGCGGCGGCAAACATCCAGCGTCTGCGTACCGATTGAACCTGTCGAACCGAGAACCGCTATTCTTTTCACCGCAAATCCCCCCATTCGTCATATAAAATTATTGCCGCAAATCAAGCGGCAATAATAAATATATCAAAATTTTTTGTTCATCCTATGAACGGAAGATAAATATTCCATATATAAAGGAGCGGCGCAACGAAAGCCCAGCTGTCAAAGCGATCCATAACTCCGCCGTGACCGGGCATAATGTTGCCGTAATCCTTTATTCCAAACTGGCGCTTTATTATCGAAGCGCACAGATCGCCGAAGATGCTTGCCACAGCGCCAATGGGCAGGAAAATGCAAAGGCTGAGCCAATTTATCTGCACACCTGCCACCGCAGCAAAGACGTATGTAAGCACGAGGCAGAGAATGAGATCCCCCGCAACGCCGCCGATGGCACCCTCCACCGTCTTTTTGGGGCTGATTTCCGGGCAAAGCTTCTTTTTGCCAAAGAAGTAGCCGGAGAAATACGCAAAAATATCGTTGAGCCAAGCGACGCAGAAACTGAGTCCCACAAGATAATAGCTCACGGGCTTGCCGTATTCTCTGTAAAGCAGAAGCATAGAAAATACCCTCGGTATCAGCGATGAGGTCATAAACACAAAGGCGATTTTGCCCACCTCAAGCTCCTTGTGACCGAAAAGCAACATTATCAGCAAAATTCCGGCGAAAATAAGCTCCGCCAGGAAGGTTATTCCGGAGAAAATATTGAAGTAAATCGTTGAAAATGCAACGCCGAAAATAAGGCACACCGTTTCCAGCAGCTTGTGCTCCGAAAGCCCCGCAGCGTGCACAAATTCGTGCACCGAAACGGCGGAAAGCAGCGCCACCGCCACATCCAATACCGGAGTATTAAAAAAATACATAACTATGCCCAGCAGAGCAAGTCCCACCGCGG
>USFO01000026.1 GCA_900553955.1 uncultured Oscillospiraceae bacterium | reverse complement strand
GCGCGCCTTGAATGGGCGCTGATCAACTACTTCATCGAGACCCATCTCAAGGACGGCTGGCAGTTTATGCTCGTGCCGCATATTCTCAACTACGAAGCCGGATACTGCGCCGGACAGTTCCCGAAGTTTGAGGACGGCGTTTTCTGGGTCGGCGAGCGTGAAGGCCGCCGGGATCAGTTCATTCTGCCCACGGCGGAAACCGCGCTGGTCAACCTGCATCGCGGCGAAATCCTCTCCGAGATTTCCCCGCCTCCTGTTCTCCGTGACCAAAAAATCACCTTCAGTGCATCTTTTTAAGGAACGTCATTCTGTGAATTTCACAGGGGCCATACTCCCGCAGCTTTTCGTAATGAAGCTTTGTTCCGTAGCCCTTGTGCTTTGCAAAATCGTATTCCGGATACTTTTTATCCATTTCGTACATGAACCGGTCACGGCTCACCTTTGCCAGAATTGACGCCGCCGCTATGCTTGCGGAAGCGGCGTCGCCGTGAATAACATATTCCGCCGGAACCGAAAGCTCCGGCAGACGGTTGCCGTCCACATAGACAATATTCGGCGTAATCGAAAGACATTCCACCGCGGTTTTCATAGTCTGCATAGTCGCCGCAAGGATATTCATTTCGTCAATGGCGAAATTATCGCAGCTCTGCACGGAATACGCCAGTGCGTGCTCGATTATCTCGTCAAAAAGCTTTTCCCTCTTCTTTTCGGAAAGCTTTTTGCTGTCGTTTACGCCTTCGATTTCATAGTCCTCCGGCAAAATCACCGCCGCCGCAAAAACCGGTCCCGCAAGCGGACCTCTGCCCGCCTCGTCAACGCCGCAGATATACTTATATCCCTCGGCGTGCTTTTCGTGCTCAAAATCATACAAGCTCATTCGGCATCTCCAGCGTCATGCGGCCGATTTTCCCGCCGCGGAATTCGTCAAGCAGCATGGCGGCGGCTCGTTCGGTATCAACCTCTCCGCCGGAAATCTTCATGCCCCGCTTCGCCCCGATAAGAGAGAGCAAATCGTAAGGCTCAATGCCCGCCGTTTCCTCATCGGTGAGCCTGTATCTTTCGCAGAGCAGCGAATGGTATTCCCTGTTCAGCAAATCCGCAAGGCGCATTGCCAAAAGCTCCGTATCGAGAATATCGTCTTTTATTGCTCCGGTAAACGCAAGGTGCTCGCCCACCGTTTTGTCATCGAACTTCGGCCAAAGAACGCCGGGCATATCAAGCAAATCAATGCCCTTTTCAAGCGTCACCCACTGCTTTCCTCTTGTAACACCGGGTCTGTCCTCCACCTTGGCGCGCTTGCCGCCTGCAACACGGTTTATAAACGAGGATTTACCCACATTCGGTATTCCGACAATCATCATACGGATGGGCTTGCCCTCCATACCCTTTGCGGCGCGCTTTTCAAGCTCCTTTTTTATAACCTCTTTAACCGTGGGAACGAGCTTGTTAAGTCCCTTTCCGCTGCGGCAGTCCATGGCTACGGCCCTGACTCCATTTGTACGGTAATATTCAATCCACTCTGCGGTGAGCGCTTCATCCGCCATATCGCATTTGTTGAGAACCACCACGCGGGGCTTTCCGCCCACAAGATTTTTCATCTCCGGATTGCGGCTGGAAGCCGGAACCCGCGCGTCGGTTATCTCCACAACCACATCCACAAGGGGAAGATTTTCCTTCATCAGCCTGCGGGTTTTCGCCATATGTCCCGGAAACCACTGTATATCAACAGCTTCCATTACAAAACCGCCTCCTTTTTTTATTCGTTATATAATAATTATATCACATTTTTTCCCGTAAAGAAATACTCCCCCGGCAATTTGTCGGGGGAGTTTACGGTGCTCGAAATTATCTGACCTGTTTAACCTTTGCGGCTTTACCGACTCTGTCACGGAGATAATAGAGCTTAGCTCTTCTTACACGACCATGACGTACAACCTCTACCTTTTCGATAAGGGGGCTGTGAATCGGGAATACTCTTTCGATTCCGCAGCCGTGCGCTACGCGGCGAACGGTAAAGGACTCGGAGATTCCGCCGTGCTGCTTTGCGATAACCGCACCCTCAAAGATCTGGGTTCTGTAATGATCGCCCTCTTTGATTTTGCAGTATACCTTTACGGTATCACCGACCGCAACAACGGGTTTGTCAGCTCTCAGGCAATCCTGAGCGATAAGTTTAAGTGCATCCATTTTAGTATCCTCCTTTTTTATTTTTCAGACATTCATTCTCACGGATACTATCCGGTGACAGAGGACTGCCCGCCCGGCAACAATTTTATATTGCCGTTCCCGTCGCAGGGAATGCGACAGCGCCGTCCGCGCATACGGACAGCTTTATTATAATAACACAAGCAAACGGTAATTGCAAGTGTTTTTTGGCTTTTTTCAGCAGAATTCTTCCATTTTGCCGTTATAAACCGCCACACGCTTGATTTCAACATCCTGCGGCTCGATTTCACAGAATTCCTTGAACGCCTGAAGCACCAAATTCGGGTTTATATTAAGCTCCACGCCGGAAACAAGGCGTGCCTTGAAGCAAAACCTATTCTCAAACTGCTTCAGCTTTGAAAGCTTGATTTTTTCTCCCGCTTTGAGGTCGACATCCTCCGCGCCGCGCTTCGTAATCTTTTTCACCGTAACACTTTCTCTGGTAAAGCATCTGTACCACTCCGCCAAAACCGCCTCCGGGTCAATCCCGTCCGCGGTGAAAGAGATATTATAATCCGCAAAACGAATTACCTTTGCGTTCATAACCGGCTTTGCCGCCTTGTAAGCCTTAAAGCCCGCCGGAAGCACCGCATTCAGCTTTTCCACCACTTCCCTGTAAGGAACATGGGAAGCAAGGCGAAAATCAACGGTTTCCGCTCCGCTTTCGTAGCCGAGAGAAAGCGGCAGCGCAAAGGTCAGATAAAGATGCGGGTTAAATCCTTCGGTGTACCAAAAATCAAGGTCCCTGCATCTGCGAAACGCCCTTTGGAACGCACGCATGGTGTCAAGGTGGGAAATGTATTTTGCGGAGCCTGTTTTGCTGTAAAAAAGCCTTACATCCACATAATTATTTTCCGTACTCAAAGCAGGCGCCTCCTTTCAGGCAGTTTGCGCCGCAGCCGGAACATTTTTCCCGGCAGTTCGGCGTGGTAACACCCTCGTGTGCCCTTTTATTTTCATTGATGATGAATTTCTTTGTCACGCCGTAATTGAAAATATCCCAGGGCATAACCTCGTCGTATTCCCTCTTGCGGTTGGCGTAAAATTCGGGAGCTATTCCGCATTCGATAAAGGCTTCCATCCATTTGTCGAACTTAAAGTAGTTATCCCAGCTGTCGAAATTGCAGCCCTTGCGCCATGCGGTTTCTATCACCCTGCCGAGTCGGCGGTCGCCCCTTGCAAGCACGCCCTCCATAAACGAGCTTTTGGTGTCGTGCCAGCTGAGACTTATCTTCCTGCTGCGAACGGCGGACTTTATAAGCTCCTGCTTTCTGTGAAGCTCCTCGCGGGTGTCCTGCGGCTCAAATTCAAACGGTGTGAACGGCTTCGGTACAAAGTTCGCGATGCTTGCGGTAAGCTGAATTGCCTTGCCCTTGGGCTTTTCCGGCATGTGGTAGTAAAAATCCACTATGCGCTGAAGCAAATCCACTATTCCCACAACATCCTCGTCGGTTTCCGTGGGCAGACCCATCATAAAATAGAGCTTTACCTTGGTATATCCGCCCTTGAACGCAATTGAGCAGGTTCCGAAAATCTCATCTTCCGTAACGTTCTTATTTATGACGTCGCGCAGGCGCTGTGTTCCCGCCTCCGGCGCGAAAGTAAGTCCGCTTTTGCGAACCTTGCTTATTTTGAGCATAAGCTCGTCGTTGAAGTTGTCAACGCGCAGAGACGGTACTGCGAGGTTTATGTGGTCGCGCTCCGTCCAGTCGATAAGCTCGTCGAACAGCGTGTTGAGCTTGCTGTAATCGCTCGTGCTCAGCGAGGTGAGGGAAAGCTCGTCATAGCCGGTGCTTTCGCAAAGGTCGTGGGCGTTCTTTGTAAGGGTTTCAGCCTCTTTTTCCCGCAGCGGACGGTAGATAAAGCCCGCCTGACAAAAGCGGCAGCCGCGGATACATCCGCGCATAAGCTCAAGCATGCTTCTGTCGTGAACTATCTCCACGAAAGGCACAATAAAACTTTCGGGATAATAAACCTTGTCCAAATCTTTGATAATGCGCTTTTTTATCGGCAGAGTCGCGGTTTCCTTCGGAACAATCTCCTTTACGGTTCCGTCCTCGTTGTAAATAACATCAATGAGGGACGGAACATATACGCCCTCTATCTTTGCCGCTTCGGCAAGATATTGATGTTTGCTCCAGCCGTTCCTCTTCGCTTCTTTATAGAGCGCAACTACCTCCGGAAGAACCTCCTCGCCCTCGCCGGGCATAAACAGGTCGATGAAATCCGCCATAGGCTCCGGGTTGCAGGAGCAGGGGCCTCCGGCTACAACAAGATTTTTAAGCTCGTGTCTGTCCTCTGCGCGAACGGGAACGCCCGCAAGGTCGAGCATATTGAGTACTCCGGTATAGGAAAGCTCATATTGCAGGGTAAAGCCGATTATGTCAAAGTCGCCGACGGAATCTCCGCTCTCCAGCGCGAAAAGCGGCAGACCCCTCTCTCTCAGAATTTGCTCCATATCCACATCCGGTGCAAAAACCCGTTCGCACCAAACCTCGGAATCTTTATTAAGCAGGCTGTAAAGAATTTTCATTCCGAGATGGCTCATGCCCACCTCATATAAATCCGGAAAGCAGAATGCGAACCGGACGAAAACATCATTTTTGTTTTTAACAACGCTGTTCACTTCGCCGCCGGTATAGCGTGCGGGCTTCTGAACAAGCTTTAATATACTGTCGGGAATAGCCGCCAAAGCAATTCCTCCTTTCTCACATACGAAGATAAGTATATCATATAAGGAATTGCTTTTTCAATACTTTATAAGGCATATAACCGCATAAAAAGCTCCGATAAGCAAATACGGATTTTCATATACAGCCGCCGCAGCAAAAAGCGCTGCCGCCGTTATTGCTCCGCACGCGGTAAAAACCGCCTTGCAAAGCTGCTTTGCCCGCTCCGGGAAGAATTTTTCCGCCAGCGCCGCAAATATGCTTCCGCCGTCCGTGGAGCAAAGGGGCAGCATTGTAAAAATACCTATGGCGAGATTAACTCCGCAAAAAAGCTCTCTGTCCGCGGCAAAGCAAACGACCGCCGCGGCGAAGTTCCCCGCAGCGCCCGCAGCAAACACAAGCACCCGCTCCGCCGTGCTCATTCCGCAAAGGCGCATAGAAATTCCCGCAGCGGAAATATTAACCTCCCTCGGCGCTTTTTTCAGCGCACCGAGCGCCGCAAAATGGCATAACTCATGCAGCAGCGAAAAGCTAATCACCGCCGCCGCGATTCCGCCCCTGTCCGCCAGCAAAAAAGCCGTGAGCACGGCAAAAAACAGCGGAGAAATTTTCACCCTCGTTTTGAGCACGGTAAATTCCATCAGATGCTCAAGCAGTTTTGCGGGTCAACGGCGCTTCCACAGGCGATAACCTCGAAATGCAGGTGACTCCCGGTGGACTGTCCGGTGCTTCCCGCTTCGCCTATTTTCATTCTAGCTTCCACCCTATCCCCCATTTCCACTGAGATTTCAGAAAGGTGACAATATCGCGTAAGCAACGAATTTGAATGCTTTATCACTATGTAATTGCCATAGATTTCGTCCGTTCCTATTTCCGCAACCCTTCCCGGCCACGCGGCGTAAATATTGCTCCCCTCCGCTGCGGCAATATCTATTCCCGTATGAACCTCCTGCCTTTTGCTTATGGGATTTATTCGTTTTCCAAAGCCGGAGGTTATATTTCCGCCGTCGCAGGGAAATTCCGCCGCACAGGTAAACATAATAGAGTTTATTTCTCTTTTCTGTTCGTATTTTCCTTCAATATTGTCCTTTGCAAGCTCAATGAGGTAGAGTGCTTTATTTATTGCCGCGCCGGAAATGTCCGCAAATTCCGAAAATACGCTTATTTCCGCCCTGCTGCCAAGCAAAGTTCCCACGGCGCAGGCTGTTTTGTCCATTGCGGCGGCAATTCCCGGAAAAGCGTAAAGCACTCCGCTGAACACCGCCGCAAAAAGCAGCGTTCGAATAAAAAATCCAACAATTTTCCCCGCAACGTACTTTCCTTTGCCCATATATTCAATGTTTCCTCCGTATATTCAAATCCGGCAGCCGCCTTTACTGCGGCTGCCGGGCTTTGAGTTATTCTTTCACTTCAACAATGGAAATGTTTTCTACCGGAACGGCAGTTTCCTGAATGATAGCCTCTTTTATCAACGCTGCTTCCGTCTGGAGAAGTCCTTCGGTTTGCACCATAACGTCCGCGTAATCGCCGGAAATGTAAACGATGCAGTCGTCAAAGCCTTTCGCCTTTATAATTGACTCAATCTTTGTTTCAAGCTCCATATTTGCGGTAATTTCCTCTGCTTTTTGGATAAGCGAAGCCGTATGCACATCGTCGCTTTCGCCTGATCCATAGAGGTTCTGAATGGTCTGCACCGCTTCGTCCCGGGACTGCTGGCGGGACACCCGCGCTTCGCTGAAATACGAAGCAGCCGTTCCGGCTGTTTCTTCCGTGTTTTCTTCGCTCTTTTTTCCGACGAGGATGGAATCGCCGTAGTTCTTGCCCGCTTCGAGCAGCGGATTAAGCCCGCCGGTGGAATACAGATAATTCATGTACACAGCCGCCGAAAGCATAAGCACAAGCGCCGCTGCGGCAATGTGGCGTTTTCTCAGCTTAAAGCTGAATTTTTTGCTCTTTATATTTTTGGCAAAGTCAAAAATGCCTTTCTTCTCTTTTGCAGTAGCTTCCGGAAGCTCCACGCTCTCGTAGTTTTTGATGCTTGTCATATGTTTATCCTCCTAAAAAATATTTATTTCATGCCATTCCGGCAACGCTGACTCTGCTTGCTTTTATCCCCAGCACGGCGCAAACCGCATTTATTATTCGTTCCGCCACCTGCGGGTTATCTCCGCCCTCGCACACCACAGCAACTCCGCGCACGCCGGATTCTCCCACCTTGGTGATAAGCGGTTCTTCGCCGTTTTTTCCGTCGATTACGGCGGGAGCTTCCTCTGCGCTGCTCTGCCGCTCGGACTCCTTTTCGGCAATACCCGTTTTACTTTCAAAGGCGTAGAAATATTCGTTTGAGGAATCGAGGGTTATCATCACCTTTGTTTTCCCCGCTCCGTTTATTTTCTCTATAATGGCCTCAAGCCGCTTTTCCAGCCGCTGCTCCCGGTCGTAGGAAATTTCCGCGGCGCAGTATGCGGATTTCTCATTGATTTTTTGCTTCGGGAAAAGCTCCGACGCAAATATCAGCGCCATTCCGGTAATTCCCAGTATAAGCACGACTTTTGCAAGCTTCTCTTTTTCGCCGAAAAGCTTTTTTGCCCCGTCAAAAGCGCTTTTGTTTTCATTCTTATTCATTTTCGCTTTCCCCCAAATATTTTATTTCCGGCGAAAGACCCGTCTTTTGTGCTATGCTTTGCTTTATTTCCTCCGAATTTTCCCCTCTTATCCGAAGGGAAAACCTGCTTATATTTATGCTGCCGTCCGGTAAAATATTAACCTCCACGGAAATATTCTCCGCCGAAACGCCTTTTTCCGCAAGCACCTCCTCGGTGTCTCTTATAATCACATTTTTAATTTCATCTGCGGAAAGCGAAAGCAGCTCCCCGGTTATATCGTTTTGAGCACGGCTTTCGCCGAATTCGTATTCCGTGCTCAAAGCGGAAAAATCCGTGCTCAAAATCGGAGAAAGAATTGAGCACAGCATAAACAGGCTGAGCACCGTCTTAAAAATGCGCTTTTCGCTGCCCTGCGGCAGCAGCATATTCATCACTGCCGCGCAAACCGCGGCGGCGCATACCGCAAACGCCCAGCTTCGTATTCCGTCCATAAGAGTCACACCGCCGCACCTCCCGCGATTATCATTATCGTAACGGAAAAAATGAAGGTTATCGCCGTAAGCAGCACCATGGCAAGCATAATTCCCATTACCGCGGAGCTTGCCGAAAGCAGCGATGAAAGCGGCTTGTTGTCGAGCATATCGCTTGCCCCCGCGCCAAGCGAAAGACAGATTTTCCATGCAAACGCACTGATTACCGGCGGGATGAAAATCACCGCCGCGGCGACTATCGCATAAGCGCCGAGCACGTTCCTCGCCATAATAAGGCAGCTTTTCGCCGCGGCAAGCGCGTCCGAAACCGTTCCGCCGACCACCGGCACCGCACTTCCCACAACGAATTTTACGGCTTTTGCGCCGGCTCCGTCCGCAGATGAAGAAACTATGCTGCCCACGCCCATAATTCCGGAAAACAGCGCCGCAGATGCGCTCATAACCCATACGGCAAAGCTCTTTACGCCTTTCGCTATGCTGTCTATGCCGATGGGAGCTACCGTTCCGGCGGCGCACAGCGCCAGATACACGCACATAAGCGGAACTATGATATTCCCTGCAAGGCGTGCCACCGCCGTGGATGCTCCGAGCATAAGGGTTCGGTAGCCCGCCGCGGAGGAAACACCGCCGGAGGCGGCAATCACCGACGAATACACAGGAATGAAGCCCAGCATAAAATCCGAACATTCGGTAATCACCCTTGCTCCGGAGGAAAGCACGTTCTTAACCGGAATTATAACCGCCGCTGCCGCCGCCAAGGTGCAAACCGCAGAATATACCGTTTTCATTTCTCCGCTGCCGAAGTTATTTATCACGCTGCACAAAATCCCGGCGGCGCATACGGAAATCACCGAAAGAAAGGGCGCTCTTATCCTCTCTTTTATGCTTTCCCCCACAAGTCGCACCGCATCGCCGAAGGAAATTTCCGAGAGGGACTGCGCTGACATTTCCTCTACGCCGAGGGATTTGAGTATTTCCGCGGCGCTTTCCGGCAAAGCGTCGCTTACGCCTCCTCTTTCCGCCGCGGCAAGCTGCTTTTCCACGGTATCGTCGAAGTCAAAGCCGCAGAGCATAAGCACAAGGCAAAACGCCGCCGCACAAACAAAAAACTTTTTCATCTTATCTCCAAAATCGCTTTTATCACATTCATAAGCTCGGAAAACAGCGGCAGCGCAATTATCAAAACAAGCGCCTTGCCCGCAATCACAAGCTTTGAGGCTATGGAGCTCTGCCCGCAGTCCTTACAGGTTTCCGCCGCCGCATTTGTAACAAGGCAGACTCCGAGGCAGCGAAGAACTATTCCGTAGTTTTCGGAATTTATCCCGGAGGCAGAGGCAAAAGCGTTTATTTCATCAATAATTTCTCCTGCGCGAACCGCTATAAACAGCAGAAAAATCGCTCCCGCCGCCACAGAAATTCCGAATGCGTATTCCGGCTTGTACTGCTTCAGCAGAACTGCCGCTCCGGCGGAGGCAACGGCAATTCCCGCAACCGTTACTATCTCGTTCATAGCCCGAAAACGGATTTTACCGTATCGAAAAGATTGCTTATTTCGCTTATGAGCATCATGAGCACCACTATAAGCCCCGCCAAGGTCGTCATCATCGCCTGCTCCTCTCTTCCCGAACGAATGAGCACCTGATTGAGCACGGCGACGATAATCCCTATCGCCGCAATCTTAAAAATCATATCGACATCCATATTCTTCTCCTTTTCAAACGAGGATTACCGCCGCCAGAAAGCCCGCAATCACTCCCATGGAGCGGGCAAGCTTCGCCCGCTCATATGTGGGCTTTGAAAGCAACTCATGCCTTTTGCGAAGGCCGCTTTGTATGTGTTCAAGGCTTTTTATCTGCTCCTCTGCCGTTGTTTTGCCGAATATTTCAAAGGCTTCTTCCAAAAGCTTATTTGCTTCTTCGTCCGTGCAAAAGCCGCTTTTTGCCGCCGTATCCTTTTTGAGCACAATTCTTTTCCCCTCCGAATTTTCGAGCACGGAGCTTACAAGAGCTTTCGTTTCCTCGTCCGTATTGAGCACGCCCTCCAGTATTTCGCCCATGGTTCGGTGCTCAAGACGAACGCCGTCAATCATAGTCCCCACCAGTCTTTCCGCCCTTTCTACGCCCTTGAGCACCGAAAGATACTTTCCCGCCACGGCAGTCCCGCCGAAAACGCAGGCGCAGAACACCAAGATTATCCCCGCAAGCTTCATTTGAGCATATCCTCCGCTTTTCGTATGCTTTTCGTTTTGCCGCCCCGCCCTGTGAGCACCGCCCACCGCAGCACGCCTTTTTCCGTGAGCACGCGAAATTCGTCTTTTGAGCACAGATCGTGCTCGTCAAGGCAGTGCATGCTCGCCGCCACGGTAACGCCGCTTTTCATGGCATAAAGGCTTGCGGCGACCTCGTCCTCTCCGCCGAATTCGTCGCAGATTATCACATCCGGAGCCATGGAGCGCACAGCGCTTATTATCCCGTCGCTCTTGTAGAATCCGTTCAGCACGGCGGTACATTCCCCCACGTCAAACGAGGGCACTCCGCCGTAGGCTCCGGCGATTTCCATACGCTCGTCCACTATGCAGACGCTTTTGCCGCGGTTTCCGAAAATCCTCGCCATATCCCGAAGCAGAGTCGTCTTGCCGGAGCAGGGCGGCCCCGCCACGAGTATTCCTCCCTGTTCGCCAAAGCCTGTTTTTTCGGCTATTTCCGCCGCGGCGCCATTTATTTCTCTTGCGATTCGAATATTGAGGGCGCAAATATCTTTGATATTTATAATTTTTCCGTTTTCATAGACCGCCGTCCCGCAAATTCCCACGCGAATTCCGCCCTCTATCGTGATAAAGCCCTCGCGGATTTCCCTCTCAAATGTATGTACGGAATATTTGCACAGAGCGGCAAAGGTATCTCTTATTTCCCGCAGAGAAAGCCTGTCCGCGGCAGAACCCGCCTCGCATTTTCTGCCGTTCCTGCCGATAAAAAAGCCTTCCTCTCCGTTCACAATCCGCAGGGGTCTGCCCGCAAAAAGGCGAATTTCTCTTGCGTTTTCAAAGAGCCTTTCATCGGTGTTTTCGATTATCCGGGAAACGGTCTGTCCCACATTTTGAGATATAATTTTGATTGCGTCCATTTTGTTCCCCTCCGTTTCGGTAAATTATATGCACCGGAGCATAAAAAATGCCCCGAAGAAAAAATTTCTTCGGGGCATGTGCTTTATTTTATTCGTTTACCATTTTGATAAATTCGTCCTCGGTTATCACCTTGACTCCAAGGCTTTCCGCCTTGGTGAGCTTGCTTCCGGCATTTTCGCCCGCAAGGACATAGCTCGTTTTTTTGGAAACGGAGGACGAGGTTTTTCCTCCGTTTGCGAGAATAATTGCGGAGGCTTCGTCCCTCGACATGGTGGGCAGCGTTCCGGTGAGCACAAATGTAAGTCCGGCGAATTTTTCCGAAACCGTCTTTTTCTCGGCCTGCATCGCAACGCCGTGCTCACGGAGCTTTTCTATAAGCTTCCTTGACTGCGGCAGCGAAAAATACTCCGTCACCGAATTCGCCATAACCTCGCCGAAGCCGTCTATGGCGCATATATCCTCGGCGCTTGCGGACATAACCGCATTAATATTGCCGAAATGCTGTGCAAGCGTATCCGCCGCCTTTTGACCTATGTTGCGTATTCCCAATGCGTAAAGCAGGCGGGAAAGTCCCGCGCTTTTTGATTTTTCTATGGACGCCATAAGATTTGCAGTGGATTTTTTTCCCATTCGCTCCGCGGAGAAAATATCCTCCGGCTTTACGGAATAAATATCCGCCTGAGATTTGATTATTCCCCGCTCCGTGAGCATTGTAAGCACTGCGGGACCCATTCCGTCAATATCCATGGCGTCGCGGCTTGCGAAGTGGATAAGATTTCTCAAAAGCTGTGCCGGACAGTCCGGGTTCGGGCAGCGAAGCACCGCTTCGTCCTCCTCCCGCACCGCCTTTGTTCCGCAGGCGGGACAAAATTCCGGCAAACGGTAGGTTCCCTCGTTGGGTCCCTTTTCCGCAAGGGCAACCACCTCCGGGATAATCTCTCCCGCTTTTCTGACTATGATTTTGTCGCCGATATTTATATCCTTCGCGTTGATAAAGTCCTGATTGTGCAGCACCGCTCTGGAAACGCTTGTGCCCGCAAGCTGAATAGGCTCAAAAACCGCCGTCGGCGTGATTGCACCGGTTCTGCCGACCTGCACTTCGATATTGAGAAGCGTGGTTATTTTCTCCTCCGGCGGGTATTTGAAAGCCACCGCCCATTTGGGGTACTTCGCCGTGGCACCGAGAAGCTCCCTGTCCGCAAGGCTGTTCACCTTGATAACAGCACCGTCTATATCGAACGTGTAATTATCCCGATTTTCGCCTATGAACTTTATATTTTCAACTGCGTCCCCGATATTGTCGTAGCGGTTGTATGAAACGGAAACCGGAAATCCGAGGCTTTTTACAAAGTCGAGGGTTTCACTGTGCGTTGTAAAGGTCTTGCCTTCACACTGCTGAATATTGAAAATGAATATGTTCAGTCCGCGCTTTGCACTTATTTTGGGGTCCTTTTGGCGGAGGGAGCCTGCGGCGGCGTTGCGTGGGTTTTTGAAAGGGCGTTCCCCTGCAAGCTCCTGAGCGTCCACAAGCTTCTTAAAGGTTTCTTTTGAGATGTAAACCTCTCCGCGAAGCTCCAAATAGCTCACCTCCGGGCAATCTATGCGCTTCGGAATGGATTTTATCGTCATCAGGTTGTGGGTGACATCCTCGCCCACGAAGCCGTCTCCGCGGGTTGAGCCTCGGACGAACATACCGTTCCTGTATTCGAGGGAAACGGAAAGACCGTCGATTTTAGGCTCGACAACATATTCCGGATTTTCTATAACTGAATGTACGCGCTCACCGAATTCAAAAAGCTCCTCGTAGCTGAAAACATCCTGGAGGCTTCCCATCTGAACTGCGTGCTGCACCGGCTCGAATTTGAGCGAGGCCGCTCCGCCTACCTTTTGGGTGGGCGAATCCGGCGTCCGAAGCTCTGGGTATTCCTCCTCCAAGTCAAGCAGCTCGTGATATAAAAGGTCGTATTCGTAGTCGTCCAGCTCCGGGCTGTCAAGCTCATAATAAAGCCTGCTATTGTAGCGCACAAGGTCGCGCAGCTCCTGTATTCTTTTTTCCGCGGCTTCTCTTTCCATAAAAGCATCCTCCGGATTTATAAATTCTTTTGTTATTATATCACTTTTCGTACCAAAAACAAATATGATATAGCATAATTATTTCGCAAAGGGGGCGGCGTTCGTGATAAAGCGAAGCAGACCGCATATAAGGGGCTTATTTCGGCTTCTGCTTGTATTGGCGGCGATTTTCTGCGCCGAATCCGTCATTCGCCCGAATATTGCGATAATCGCAGAGCACCAATGTGCGAACAAGGCGGCGGCAATCATAAATTCCGCTGTTTTGGCGGAGCTTGACTCTGCCGGCGAGCTTATTGAAAGCGCCGTGAAAATAAATTATTCCGCCGACGGAAAAATAACCTCCGTTGTTTCAAACGGCTACTTTTTCAGCATAGTGAAGGAGCGCATTGCGAAAAAGCTCATTGAGGAATTTTCCGATACCGGAATAATTCGTACAAAGGTGCGTTTGGGTTCCCTGTTTGGAATACCCACCCTTTCCTCCGGAGCGGAAATTCCCGTATACATATATGCCGCAGGCACTCCGGAAACGGATATTTCCGGCAGGCTTATCACCACGGGAATAAATCAGAGCATTTACCGCGTAACCCTCACCTACCGGGTGAAAATAACCGCGCTGATTGCCTTTCACCCGGCGAGCGCCGTGGTCGAGGATGAAATCGTCCTTGCGGAAATCGTTTTCGGCGGGGAGGTTCCGCAGGTGGTCATAAACAGATAAACGCGCTTCGCCTTTGTGCCTGTTGTAAATATTATAGAATAATTTGGTTTCTTATATTGAAAAAAGTTACAAACAATGATATAATAAGTTTGTAGAAGTGCATTTATGCTTCGCTCTGAAAACTAAATAACAAACGAAAAGCCCGTGCAAAGCACGGAAGCGTTGGAATGGGGTCAAAATCCCCGCGAGTGGGTCACTGTGAGGCCTTTTGCCGCTGCAAAAGGATAAGTCAGATACAATTGTTTTTCGTTTGCGACTCTTGCCTTACCCGAGTTGTTCGCATATTTCAAAGTGCTTTCGCCATCTCGGTTTGGGAAAGCACTTTTTATTTTGTAAAAAACCGTTTCAGAAAGGCAAACTACATATCGAGAGGAGGATTTTTTAGCAAAATAAAGCAGAGCCGCTTCGCAGTAAATGCACCATACAATAAGACTTTCTTAAACCGCGATGCTATTTTCTTCGTGGTTTGAGAAACAATCGGTTTCTTGCTCTGCATGGCGGACGTCGTGCAAATATTATGCAAGGAGTGAATACTAAAAATGTTCTCTAAAAGATTTATTTCCCTGCTGCTTGCCGTTTTGATGGTGGCTTCGCTTTTCCCCGTCTATGCGTTCGCGGCAAGTAAAACCTTTGATGAATTTTTCGAAGGACTGCCGCTTATCGCGGAAACGGAACCCGGCAGCCCGAACAGTGCGAAAAAGTGGAAGGTTGTCACCCTTAACGGCGAGGATGTTCTGAAAAGCGGAAACGCCGGAATGAAATATGCAAGCAGCACGCTTCAGCTTACCATGACCGGCGACGCCGCGCTCACCTTTGAATACAAGGTTTCCACCGAAGCGAAGTACGACAAGGTGAACATTACAAAAGGCTCCGAAACGCTTGTCAAGGATGCCAGCGGCGAAATTGACTGGACCCCCCTCGTCGTTGACGCCAAAAGCGGTGATGTTATAACCATCACTTACCAAAAAGGCTCATCCGGCGACAAGGGTGACGACTGCGTTTATGTGCGCAATTTTTCCGCCGGAACGCCCCTCACTCTTACCCTCCACGCCAACAACGGTACGGATGAAACCGTCACCCAGAGCATTTACGGCGGCAAGGGCAAGATAAAGACAAACCCCTTTACCTGCGAAGGAAAAGTATTCGCCGGTTGGGCGCTTTCTGCCGAAGGCGAAGCAGTCTACGCAGACGGCGGCACAATCGAAATGGATACCGACACCAACCTCTATGCGGTGTGGTCCGGAGCATTTACCGTCACCTTCGATTATAACGACGGTAAAACCGCGGACAAGACCGTTCAGGTTCCGCAGAACACCGCTATCGGAAGCGCAATTCCCGCAAGCCCCACCAAAAAGGGCTATACCTTTGCAGGTTGGTTTAACGGCGAAAATCAGCTTTCCGCAGAAACGATTATAAATGCGGATGTGACCTATACCGCAAAGTGGGAGCCTATCACCTACACCATTTCCTTTTACCGCAACGGCGGCGAAGGCAGCATGGACAACATCACCGCCGCCTATGATAAAGAGGTTGTTCTTCCGCTTAGCACCTTTACCAAGGCGGGCTATGATTTTCTCGGCTGGAACACATCTAACGCCAAAACCGCAAAATATAAGGACGGCGAAACCGTAAAAAACCTTGCCGACAGCGCATACAAAACCGTTTCGCTTTATGCTGTATGGCGCGGAAAAGCCGTTGCCGTAACCGTTGACCCGAACTATCCCGACGCAGAGGTTATCCACCGCACCGGCGCAGTGGGCGAAAACTACAACTTCATCATCACCGAGAGCGGCACCGTTAAATACAGCCCCATAGCCGATCCGGTTCGCACCGGCTATATCTTCCAAGGCTGGTTTGACGCAGCCGAAGGCGGAAATGAAATTTCCGTTTCGTACAAATTTGACGCAGACGATGCGGCAAACGGCGTTACTATGTACGCCCATTGGCAAAAGGGCATTACCGTTCACTTTGACGGTAACGGCTACAAAATGTCCATAAACGACAAAACCGTAGCTCCGGACAAGGTTTACAAGAACCTGCCGTACCTCACAAATAGCTATTTCCCCGCAAACAAGGCTCTTGACGGCTGGTATATCAAAAATGCCGACGGCTCCTTCGGCGAAAAAGTAACCGAAAGCACGGTTTTCTCCGGCGACGAGGTTACTCTTATCGCAAAATGGCGCGATTATCAGTACATAATCAAATTCAATATCAAGTACAGCGATAAATCCTCCGTCACCGGAACAATGCCCGACCAGGCAGCTTTCTTCGGCGTGGATACCGTGCTCAACAAATGCGCATATTCCCGCTCCGGCTACGATTTTAAGGGTTGGGCAACCAGCTCCTACGGCAGCAACGTTGATTACGCCGACGGCGCAACAATAAATCGCCCGTTTGAAGAAGGCGATTATTGGGAAGACGGCAGCGAGGACGGCGAAATCTTTAACCTCTACGCCGTATGGGAGGAAGCTCTCAGCGACGAGGAAAAAGCCGCAAGGCAGAAGCTTGATGCCGCAGAAAAGGCCATTTCCGGCACCTTCAACCCAAAATACGGCGTTGACACCAATGCGCTCACCATGATAAACGCAAAGCTTGCGGCTGCCGGCATCACCGATGTCACAGTATCCATGAAGAGCGCCGAATACAGCAGCTATAACTATGTCGGTATCGCCGCAGACGGCACTCTTCAGTACAAATGGAACGAAAACGGATCCACCCCCTCCGCACCCGGCTCCGTTCGTCCCACCGTTGTGCTTACCTACGGCAAATATACCAAGGAAAGCACCGGATGCCTGTTCTCCATGGGACTTGACGAAGCGAAAGCCATGGCTGCGCTTAATAAGCTTGCCTCCAGAGTTTCCGTTCCCGGAAGCGTCAACGACAGCACCACAATAACCTCCCTCCCCCAGTATATTCTCAAAGAGGGCGTTGACGAATCCAAGGTTGACTATAATAAGTCCGATGACATAGAGCTTTGGGCAACGGCAAATTGGCGGAGCAGCAACACCGCGGTAATTTCCGTAAACAAGGATAATTCCAAGCTGTTTGCTCCATATAAGGTAACCGTTACCCGCCCGTCCTCCGGCATTGCAAAGGTTACTCTTACTCTCACCATTACTTATAACGGCAGAGAAGACCTCAAGGTAACCAAGGCATATAATGTAAATGTATTTCCCGAAATTGTAGTCAAAGAGGTTGACTATCAAAAGGTTCTCGAGGAAGCGCTCAAGACCCTTAAAAATCCGAGAAACGGCGAAGCTATCGACCCCAAAGCCGTTTCTCGGATTTTCAGTTCCCCACCA
>USFO01000025.1 GCA_900553955.1 uncultured Oscillospiraceae bacterium | reverse complement strand
GTTTTCCGCCAAGCTGACTTGAACAAAAACGCACCCCTGATGGGTTTCTTTCGTTGCTATCTTCCTTTCCGATAACGTATAATCTTATGCACAGAAACGAGAAAGCTCTGCTGCGCAGGACTTTCTCGACAGCTTGGCATTTGCCCCAAAGGGGCAAATGTTTCACACGCGGAACGCGTATTTCACCGCGACGAAGGAGTGATTTCACACGGCGGCTTGCCGCCGTATTTCACTGCAAAGAAAGCCCCGTGCTCATTTGAGCACGGGGCTTTCTTTGCTTGAGCACGGGGCTTCTTCGTATAATCAGATATAATCCGAAACGTAGGGGATGCTGTGGAAAAGGATGTCGTCGAGGGTTTCCGCAGCCTTGCGGGTGCAGGCTATTCTGTCCATCTGGTAGAGCTTTTCGGCGGTTTTGTAGCCGAGGAGCATGGTGGTGAGGGTGCCTATGCTCATCTTCATGGTGTAATCCGGCGCGGCGTCGGTCATTTCGCATTTGCCGTTCGCAAAACGGACGGTAAAATGTCCCTTGTTCCAAGGGAGCAGCTCATCGTCCACATCAAAGCGGAAAACCGCGGGAGCTTCGTTTGGCTCGCAGCTGTACTGCGCAAAAAACAGCGGAATATCCACAATTCTGCCCATGGCGTAGGGACGGATGGTTTCCTTTATGTCGCTGTCGTCAAGCTCAAAGGCTATGGGTTCGCTGTAATAGTTGTTTCCGCGGACTTCGTCAATCATGGAATCGTGGGCATAGATGTATTCCCAAAGACCGAGCTGCGCCTCACGATTGAGGAAAATCATCTCCTTGATGTGCATAACATCGGAGCTGATAAGGTAAACCATGTAGCCGTAGGGCACGCCTTTTGCGGAATAGTAAATGGCAACGTTGGTGTCGTCCTCGTCCCAGCGCCAGTATTCCTCCCAAGCAAGGTTGTTGCGGAAAAGGCAGCCGTGGGTTCGCTTGGCGAACTTGGTGTGCAGCTCGTGGAACTGCTTGTCGTCCCATTCCACACGGCGAACATAGCCCGGCTCTTTGATTTTCCGCGGAATCTGAGTATCCTTAACCACATAAGTCATTTTGTTGGAGATAATTTCCCATCCAAGCTTTCTGTAAAGCGGAATGGAATAGGGATAGAGCAGCACAAAGGGTCGCTTTGCGTCCCTCATGCGGGTAAGGCTTTGAATCATCAGGTGCTTCATGATTCCGCGGCCTGTGTATTCCGGGTAGGTGCACACGCTGGTGACGAAGCCCACGGCGTACCTTGCGCCATAGATATTCATATCAAGGGGATATGCGGCGAACTGCGCCACAAGGTCGTCCCCGGCAAAGCAGCCCAAAACGTCCGCACGCTCAATGACCGGGAATTTTGACTGCTTGATTTCGTCATCCTTCCACCCGGTTTCGGAAAGCTCCTGCTCCGTTACCTGAAAGGAATAGCGCAGCAGGGCGTTGTACTGCTCCACATCCGCCGTAACAAGCGGGCGGATTACAAGATTTTCGTCTTTTTCCTTCATGTTTTACCTCTTTTATTTTTCGGAAGCATAAATTTTTGTTATACGCTGAAAAGCAGGTCGCGATAGGTGGGGAAAGGCCAGTATTCCGCAGCAACGGTGTCCTCCAGCTCATCCGCAACGGCGCGGAGCGCACTCATGGATGAATGTACCTCGTCGCAGACGAAGCGCGCCTTGGGGGTAAGCTCCTTTATGGTCTTTGCTTTTTCGCGGAGAGCTTCGGTGCTCGCGATACGCTCGGTAAGCTCGGTGCAAAGGGCGTCGATTTTCCTGAGCAGCACCGCTTCGGCGCTGTTCTCGACGGAAAGACCCACGGCCTTCTTCGCGGCGGCGGTTTCCGCAAGGGCGCGTTCGTAGGCAAGGCAGGCGGGAAGGATGTCCTTTTTCGCCATGTCAAGCATGGTGGCGGCTTCAATCATTATGACCTTGTTGTAGTTGTCGAGCAGGATGTCCCGGCGGGAATAAATTTCACTTTCGGTGAAAATTTTGTGCCGGCGGAACAGTTCAATGTTCTTTTTGTCGGAGAAGTGGGGCAGCGCCTCCGCGGTGGAGGCAAGGCTCAGCAAGCCGCGGCGTTTCGCTTCGGCAACCCATTCGTCAGTGTAGTTATCACCGTTGAAGATTATGCGGCGGTGCTTCTGCACGGTTTCCGCAAGCAGGGCGTCAAGCTCTTTGCCGAAGTCGGCTGCATTTTCAAGGCGGTCGGCAAACTGCATAAGGGAATCCGCAACCATGGTGTTGAGCATGATGTTCGGTCCGGCAATGGAAAGGCTGGAGCCGGGCATACGGAACTCAAACTTGTTGCCGGTGAAGGCAAAGGGCGAGGTGCGGTTGCGGTCGGTTTTATCCTTCCAGAACTCCGGCACTGCGGCAACGCCCGTATCCATGCGGCTGCCGTTGTTATGTACGGCGTTGTGTCCCTCGGCGATGGATTCAAGGATTGCGGTAATATCCTCGCCCAAAAACATTGAAACAATCGCAGGCGGAGCTTCCGCGCCGCCGAGGCGGCGGTCGTTGCCCGCGGTGGAAACAGAAATGCGCAGCAAATCCTGATGCTCGTCCACCGCTTTGATTACGGCGCACATGAACAGCAGGAATTGCTTGTTGTTTTCGGGCTCGCGCCCGGGTTTAAGCAGGTTTTTGCCAGTATCAGTGGAAAGCGCCCAGTTGTTGTGCTTGCCGCTGCCGTTCACTCCGCGGAAGGGCTTTTCGTGCAGCAGGCAGGCAAGCCCATGGCGCTCCGCCACCTTTTTCATAATCTCCATGGTAAGCTGGTTGTGGTCGGTGGCAATGTTTACATTGGTAAAATAGGGAGCAAGCTCGTGCTGCGCGGGGGCAACCTCGTTATGTTTGGTCTGGGCGTAAACGCCGAGCTTCCACAGCTCTACGTCAAGGTCGTGCATAAATTCGGAAACACGGGGGCGCAGCGCGCCGAAATAGTGGTCCTCCATTTCCTGCCCTTTCGGCGGCTTGGAGCCAAAAAGGGTTCGCCCTGTGATAACTAAGTCCTCGCGCTCCTCAAACTGGGTGCGGTCGATAAGAAAGTATTCCTGCTCCGCGCCGGCGGTGACGAAGACCTGCTTTGTTTCAGTGTCGCCGAACAGGCGCAGCACACGCAGCGCCTGCTTGCACACCGCTTCGGTGGAGCGCATAAGCGGGGTTTTCTTGTCAAGCACCTCGCCGCCGTAGGAGCAGAACACCGTGGGAATATACAGCGAGCCGTCCTTTACGAAGGCGTAGGAGGTGGGGTCCCACGCGGTGTAGCCGCGCGCCTCAAAGGTGGCGCGCAGTCCGCCGGAGGGAAAGCTGGAAGCGTCCGGCTCGCCCTTGATGAGCTTTTTGCCGGAAAAATCCATCACAACGCCGCCGTCTTTGGTGGGGCTTATGAAGCTGTCGTGCTTTTCGGCGGTGATGCCGGTCATGGGCTGAAACCAGTGGGTATAGTGAGTGGCGCCTTTTTCGATTGCCCACTCCTTCATTGCCTCCGCAACGGCATCGGCAACATCTCTTTCCATTTCTCCGCCGTTTTCAATGATGTCGATAAGCCGGTCGTAAACCTTTGGTGAGAGGCGCTGTCGCATGACCTCCCTGTTAAAAACCATGCTGCCGAAAATTTTCGGAATGTCCGTCATACAATAACACCTCTTTCTTTAATAAAAATAATTGTCGAAAAAGTCCTGCACAGCAGGACTTTTTCGTTTCTGTGCATAAAATTATATACTATCGAAAAGGAAGACAGTAACGAAAGAAACCCATCAGGGGTGCGTTTTTGTTCAAGCAGCTTGGCGGAAAGCAAAGCTTTTCGATAAGCTAAAACAAAATATATTTTATAGTAGCACCCCCGGCGCGGTCTGTCAAGGAACGAAATGAATTTTTATGCAAAAAAACGGCAAAATGGCGGAAGAACGGCATAAAGCAGGGCGATTCGGGGTATGGTGCGGAGAGCGGAATTTGGAATAGCTTGGATTCGCTTTCAATCACCGCCGTATGCCGCAACTAAAAAGCGCCCGCTTGCGGCGGGCGCTTTTGGCTTCATTATTGATATATGCTCGGGTAGGCAACCTCGAGCTTCGTGCCGGCAGTGTAATCGTCATAGGCGGTCGCCATCATATCCCTGAGCACCGAGAAGGAGCGCAGGCTTGCGGTACTTAGCGCGTCAAGGTCCGCAAGGAACACGCGGTCGTTCTTGACTGCGGATTTTTTGCGGTAAAGGTCGCTGCTTTCAAGGTCTTTCAGGCGCACTTTTCCGCCCACAAAAATTATGTCCGGCTTTATGGCGGAAATGTCGTCCGTCAAAATTTCAAAGCCTTCGGCTTCGCCCGCAGCGTTAGCAAAACAGCGGGAAAGCAGCTCGCCGCCGAGGCTGTCGCCGGTTATGACAAGGTTATCCATGCCGCGCAGGAACAGCGCGGACGCCTTTTCTCCGGAATACGCCGTTTCGTCAAGGGCAGCGTTATATTTTTGCACGAATGCGTCGCCTGCGGCGGCGCCGTCCTCCGCGCCGAGGAAGAACAGCGCAAGGGCTTTGTAAAGCGCATGCACTTCGTCAAGGCTTTGCGGCGCTTTGAGCACCAGCACGGTAACGTTCATCTGCTGAAGCTTCGTAAGGGAGGCTTCATCGTATGGCGCAAGGGTGAGAATGTACTCCGGCGCGGCGGCTTTGATTGCTTCAAAGTCCGGCAGAGCCGGACTGCCCACGGAGGGCAGGTTCGCCGAAGCTTCGGAAAAATCGCAGCCCGCACAAAGCCTGCCCGGCAGGTCAAGGTCGCTTATGTACTCCACCAATGCGGGGGAAGCCGCCGCGACTTTTTGCGGTTCGGCGGAAATTTCCGTGCCGAAAACCGTCACGGGAAAGTTCGGGTCAACCTCCATAGGCTCGGGCGCGGATTCAGGCTCCGATGAGGACGAGGAGTTGTTTTTTCCGTTATTTATGTGCATATCGTAAAGCTTGTCGAAAAATTCGCAGCCGGAAAAGCAGAAAAGCATTGCCGCCGCAAGCAGCAGCGCAGTGATTTTTTTAGCCAAGGCAATTTCCTCCTAAAAAGATTTTGTAAGCTTATATTATAATAAACTGCGGCGCTTGTCAAAGATAAAATAATAAATTCATTGATTCGTAACGAATTTCGTTGTAAAATAGAGTAAGATTACATAAAAGAATAAAGGGAGGAAGTTAAAATGTTCCCTATAAGCATGATTACCGGCGAGCCGCTGTGGAATTCTCTTCCCGCGGCGAAAATTATAAACTATCCGCTTGAAAAGGCGGACTATAAGCCCTATGCCCAGGCGCGGGTGTGCATTTCAAACGATGATTTGCATTTGCAGCTGCTTGCTTTTGAGGTGGAACCCGAGGAAAAAAGCATTGTGGGTGCAGCACTGGCGTTCTACCCTAAGGAGGACGGCGGCAGGCGCTGTTTCTGGTTCTCCACAAACCGCAGCGGCGCGCTTGTGTGCAAGTTTATTGATGAAATAAACGGCACGGAGCAGGATATTTCCAAAAACGTGGCGGTAAGAATTTACGCGGGCGAGGATGAGCAGGGTGTTTACTGGTGCAGCTGCTTCACAATGCCGCTTGCCGCCGCAGAGCAGCTTTGCGGCACGCATTACCTTGCGCCCGGACACAAAATGAAGGGAAATTTCTATAAGCTCTGCGACGGCGAAAGACCCCATTACGGAAGCTTTTACCCGACGGATTTTACTGCCGTGAACCCGCTTGGCAGCGCGTTTTTCGGCGATTTTGAGCTTGCTGAATACTGAAAAGGAGGCGGAATTTTGCCGAGGTTTTTTGTTGATTCCATCGAGGGCGACCCCATCGAGATAAGCGGCGGCGATGCGCGGCACATTGCCCTTTCCCTGCGAATGAGCGTGGGGGAGGAGCTTATTCTCTGCGACGGAAAGGGCAGCGAGGCGGTGTGCGCCATTGCTTCCGTCTGCCCGGAAAGCGTTATTCTGGATATTAAGGAGCGCCGCGCTTCCGCTACGGAGGCGAAAACCCGGGTGACGCTCTATCAGGCGCTGCCGAAGTCGGATAAGCTTGAGTATATCGTGCAAAAGGCGGTGGAGCTTGGCGTTTACCGCATTGTGCCGGTGCTTACGTCCCGGTGCATATCCCGCCCGGATGAAAAAGCGGCGGCGAAAAAGCTGGAGCGACTGCGCAAAATTGCGGCGGAAGCCGCAAAGCAAAGCGGTCGCGGAATTGTGCCGGAGGTGGGCACGGTGCTCAGCTTCAAAAACGCCGTAAAAGAAATGAGCACGGCGGCGCTGCCTATATTCTTTTTTGAGCACGCAGAATATCCTCTGCGGGGGTGCATGGAAAAATATCAGGGCGGCGACATAGCGATAATGGTAGGAGCAGAGGGCGGTTTTTCCGATGAGGAGGCGGCTTTTGCCGAAGAAAACGGACTTTTGAGCGCATCCCTCGGTCCGCGCATTCTGCGGTGCGAAACCGCACCGGTGGCGGCGCTTGCGGCAATTATGTACGCTGCCGGAGAAATGGAGATTATATGAATAAAAGAAAATTTGTTGCCGCCGTCATGGCGGCGGTGCTCACGCTTTCGCTTGGGGCATGCTCAAAAAATGAGCATGCGGGAACAAGCCTTCCGGATGAGCACGTGGTCGAGTTAAATCCCGGATGTCAGAGCTGCGAAATCGAAAATGAGCACGAAAGCAGCGGAAATTCGGAGCAAAATCAAAGCGAAAACAGCTCCTCCGAGAGCTTGAGCACTAGCTTGAGCACGCCGGAGGAAAATGAGCACGGCGGCTATGACGAGCTTATTCTTGTGAACCCGACGCACTACATTCCGGACGACTACGAGGTGAACCTTGTGACCGTTCAGGGTAAATACAAGCTTGACGAAAAGGCGGCGGAGCACGCCATAGAGCTGCTTGCGGCGGCAAAGAAGGCGGGCTACGATATGCAGCTTTGCTCCGCATACCGCACGGTGAAAAAATCCGAGGAGCTTTATCAAAGGCAGATAAAAAAGTTCCTGAGCGCGGGGTATTCCCAAGCCGATGCGGAGAGGGAAGCCGCAAAATGGGTGGCGCCTCCCGGTACCAGCGAGCACCACACCGGCCTTGCCATGGATTTAGTCTCCTCCGACTACTGGGGGCAGTATTCCGACCTTGAGCACGACTACGACAAGTTCGATTCCTTCAAGTGGATGTATGCGAACTGCGCCGAATACGGCTTTGTGCTGCGATATCCCGAGGATAAGCAGGACATAACCGGAATAACCTACGAGCCGTGGCACTACCGCTACGTGGGCGTCGACGCGGCAAAATATATCATGGAAAACGGCCTCTGCCTTGAGGAATACCTTGAGGAGATAGGAAGATAATCTAAAAAAGCGCCCCAAAGGGCGCTTTTTAAGTGGCAGTGGGCAGTGATTAGGAGTCAGGTGACTGAGTATAAAGTGTAACGAGTTTCCTTGCCGCCGCCGCGGCGCAAATTTTATTCCAAGGTCTGCGACATCATCATGCCTTCCTCATAGACATTATCCTCGGTGAAGCCCACGCTGCGATAGAGCCTCTGGGCGGGGATGTTGAAGCGGTTCACGCCGATAGTAAGGCGCTTTGCACCCTGCGCCTTGAGGTAATCCACCGCAAAGCGGAGCATCACCTTGCCAAAGCCCCGGTGCTGATAGCGCTTGTCGATAAGCACGATGCTGATTTCGTACTGCTGCTTTTTCTTGTTCACATAAAGGTCGAGCAGACCTACGGCGCGTCCGGATTCCTCCTCCACAAAAACCTTGTGGTGCGGGTAGCCGGCGGCATAGCAGATGGTGGTTTTTGCGTCGTCCACAAAGTCGAGCTGTTCCATTGCGACCTCAAGGTTCATAGCACCGATGCAGTTATGCTTGTTGTAGAGAACCATTTTGGGGTTTTTGGGGTAGGTGAATATCTCGGAAAGCGCACCGCGCATTTCCTTGCGGAAAAAGCGCGAGCTGCCGTTGCTTCCGATGATGTATCTGCCCTCCTCGGAGGAAAGCACAACGGCAGAAGCGCCTGTGCCCGGGTCGTGATAGAGCACGCCGGAGCCGACGGCGCCGTAGAAATAGAAGCAGGTGTTGATAAAGCCGTCGTTGTGCTCAAAGCCCCAGCGTTCGTTCACCCGGCGGAAATCCGTTGCCATGGAATAGCTTTTTTCGGAGAGAAGCTTTCCGCCGAAAAGCCCAAGCAGCAGCCTTTCCGCATCTGCAAGGTCGGTGGTAAAAATATATGGGTTATCCTGCTCCGGCAGGAACGGCAGGAGCTTTTCATTGCGGAAAATTACGCTGTATTCGATATTTTCGCCGCCGCGGCGGGTGTTTTTCATGCCGAGGGGACGGAAAATGTTTTCTTCGGCAAATTCCCAAAGGCTTTTGCCCGCGGCGCGCTCGATTACGGTTCGCAGGAAGGGTTCTGTCGCCATACCCCACTGCTCCTCGGTGCCGGGCTTTGCCTCAAGCTCGGCTTCACCCACGAGCGCGAGAACCTCCTCGATGGAGTAGTATTTTGCGGAGGCGGCAGTGTCGCGCAGGCGGCGCGCCTCGTCGGAAATGCCGCTGTCTGTTTTGTCCATGCGGCGCATAATTTCGCCGTAGAAAAAGTCGCGGATGCCGGTCTTTTTGTCCATCAGGTTGCGGACGGTGATTTCGCCCGCGTGCTTATATTCGGGAATGTAGCGCGAAAGCTTGTCGGAAAAGCGAAGCTTTTTCCGCTCAATGAGTAAAAGCGCCATCAGCGAAAGAAAAATGTCGCATTCCAGCGTCATGACAAAGCGATCGGTCTCTTTTGCCGTGCCGTAGCTTTTGCGGAGAACGGGCGCACCGTCCTTGAACACGGAAACCACGGTGTTAGGCTTAAATTCCGCCGCGGCGCAGTCCAGCGCGGAGGAAAGCCGCTCTTTGGCGGCGGTCATATCAAATGCCATAAAAATCTCCTTTCGGTTTGGAGGAAGGTAACGGCTTTCTCCGATAAGAATTTATTCTTCGTTCAGCTTTTTGAGCACGGCAAGAAGCTGTTCGGAGCTTGTAACGGTAAAGTCCGGAGCAAAGCGCGGGTCGTCGTCCGCGTAAAGCCCGGGGTGGTGAATTGCTATGCAGATAACCTCCGCTTCGGGGAACTCTTCCCGCAGGCGCGCTTCGGCGTTTCTGCCGAAGGCAACATCAACGCTGTGGTCGCCTACATAAATAAAGCGCCCTGAGCGGTCGGCAATTTTGAGGCGGTCAAGGCAGACGAAAAATGCATCCGGCGCGGGCTTTTGCCCATCGAAGGGCACTTCGTCATGGCCGACTATCGCGCCGAAATATTTAAGAATATCGTGGTGCTCAAGAGAGCGGCGGATGACCTCCGCACCGTTTTGCGAGCAGACGCCCATGGGCGTCTGCGCCATTTCGGCAAGCAGCTTTGGAATGCCTGCGAAAATATCGGAGTAGGTTCGGTTTGAAAGCTGGGCTTTGCCCCACATACTGCCCGCCTGCCGTACCTGTTCGTCGTCAAGACCGTAGCAGGTGCGGTAAAGCTCCTTCCAGTCGGACATTTTGCCGTATGCGTCCTGATATGATGTGCGGGAAGCAAGTGCCTCCGGCACATTTTCGTCCACATCCGGGATAAAACGGCGCAGAATCTCAAGGGTGACTTCGATATTTTTCTTTGAACTGTCGGCAAGGGTGCCGTCGTAGTCCCAAAGGATGGCTTTGATGGGCATTGGAGTTCTCCTTTTTGTTTTCTGAATAAATATTAGCAGAGAACGAACAATAATGCAAGGAGCGGGCAGCGGATTTCGGTAAAAGTCCGCCTAAAAGAACTTTGCCTTGACAAAAAGCGTGCAAAGTGATAAAATTGCGCTTTATAAAGGGAGTAGTTGGCGCGGCGTGCCGCGTTACATTGTTCGTCATCACGCCGAAAGGCCGGACTTTGTACAAAGCAACAAGACTTTATTACGATACAAGGCGTAATAAGGGCTTGTCTTTTTTTATGCCCGCAGTTCAAAAACGGAGGTTTAACAAAAGCTTTATGATGTACGTACTTTTGATTTTGGGATTTGTGCTCCTTATCAAGGGAGCTGATTATTTCGTGGACGGAGCTTCGTCTGTGGCGAAGCTGCTGAAAATCCCGTCGGTTATAATCGGCCTTACCATTGCGGCAATCGGCACAAGTGCACCGGAGGCGGCGGTGAGCATTTCCGCCGGACTTTCCGGCAACAGCGACATCGCTCTGAGCAACGTTGTGGGCTCGAATATGTTCAACCTGCTTGTGGTGCTTGGCGTTTCGGCGGTTATCTGCCCCATGATGAGCGACCAAAGCATTCTGAAACGCGACATTTGGTGGAGCCTTGGGGCAACGGTTGCGGTTTTCGTTATGATGCTCGACATGAAAATTTCCCGGGTGGAAGGAATCCTGCTCCTTTGCGGGCTTGTGACCTATCTTGTGATTTTGGTGCGCTCTGCCCTTAAAAACCGCACCGAAGGGGAAGAAGTCAAAACCATGTCGCCGCTTAAAAGCGTGATTTGCATAATCGGCGGACTTGCGGCAGTTGCCATCGGCGGCGACCTTGTGGTTGACAACGCGGTGCTTATCGCACAGACTCTTGGCATGAGCGAAACCTTCATCGGGCTTACCATTATCGCCATGGGAACCTCGCTGCCGGAGCTTGTGACCTCCATCGTCGCGGCGAAGAAAGGCGACAGCGGACTTGCCCTCGGCAATGTTGTGGGCTCGAACATTTTTAACTTCCTGTTCATTTTGGGCATGGCGTCGGCGCTGACCCCCATCAACGCGTCGTCCGCGCTGCTTGTGGACGTGGCGATTATTGCTGCTTCCACCCTTGCGGTTTACGTTTTCGGCAAAACCGGAAACAAAACCACCCGCTGGGAGGGTGCAGCCTGCCTTGCAATTTACGCGGCGTATGCGGCGTACATTACAATAAGATAAACTTTTACGAAGGCGGCATCCGAAAGGTGCCGCTTTTTTGGTGGGAAACGGTGGGGAAAAGCCAAGAACGCACTCGGTTGATTTAGTGCACGGCGCGGGAGCGCCCTCGGCTCCCTCTGAGGAGGGAGCTGTCACACCCAAGGGATACAAAGGTGTGACTGAGGGAGAGATAACGCGAGGGCGCTGCTTACACCAAGGTGTAGATGTGCACTAAGTGATACAGGTATCATTATAGTTTAGTTCTCGTCTATACCTGCTGCTTTCACACATACTCGGTGTATCTCTCCTTCCGTCTGCCTGCTCAAATCCTTTATGCAGGCATCCACCTCCCTCCTCAGAGGGAGGCGAGGGCGCTTCCGCGCCATACACAGAGTTGCCTCGGTGCGTACAGTGGCGCTAAGATTCCCTCACCACAGGCGCGGCGCGCGGCGCCGCCATCGCCAAATTTCCTTTAACAATAAAGTTACAATACTATACTTGAAAACATATAGGTTTTTGTGTATAATAACTCTGAATAATGGAGAAATATGCTTTGCGGAGGCGGAATGATGAGAGAAATTTATTTGGACAACAGCGCCACAACAAGGGTGCTGAGGGAGGCGGCGGACGCCGCGTATTCCGCCATGACCGAAAGCTACGGCAACCCGTCCTCACTGCACAAAAAGGGCATTGAGGCGGAGAATATCATGAATTCCGCGCGGCGGGAGGTAGCAGACGCCTTGGGCGTCGACCCGGCGGGGCTGTACTTCACCTCCGGCGGAACGGAGGCGAACAACCTTGCGGTAATAGGCGGCGCTTTGGCGAAAAAACGCCGCGGAAACAGGGTGGTTGTTTCCGCATACGAGCATGATTCAGTTATGAAATCCGCAAAATTCCTCGAAGAAAACGGCTTCGAGGTGACATACATCCGCCCGGACGAAAACGGTGTTATCACGCCGGAGGTAATATTCGCGGCGGTGGACGAAAAGACCGTTCTCGTTTCCGTTATGACGGTGAACAACGAAGTGGGAGCGATAAACCCGGTGGCAAAGCTTGCCGCCGCGGCAAAGCGTAAAAACCCGGAGGTTTTGTTCCACACGGACGCGGTGCAGGCATTTTGTAAACTGCCGCTTCGGGGGGAAAAGCTCGGCGTCGACATGATTACGGTGACGGCGCATAAAATCGGAGGTCCCAAGGGCGTAGGCGCGCTTTGGATTAAAAAAGGCGTGCGGGTCATTGCCCGGAACCTCGGCGGCGAACAGGAAAAGCAAATTCGATCCGGAACGGAGGCGCTGCCTCTTATAGCGGCGTTCGGCGTGGCGGCGAGAATTTCTCACGGAGATATGGCGGAGCTTGAGCACCGCATGGAGGAGCTTGAGCACCGGCTGATTTCGGGAATCGAGCATGAGCACGGCGTGGTGCTCAACTCAAAGCCTAACGCTTTGCCCGCCATTGTGAACATCTCGGTTTTGGGAATACGCAGCGAAATTATGCTGCATTATCTTGAGGAGAGGGGCATTTTCGTTTCCAGCGGAAGCGCCTGCGCCAAAGGCGAAAAGAGCCATGTGCTCAGAGCCATGGGCTATCCCCCGGAGAGGGTGGACAGCGCCCTGCGCATAAGCTTCGGGCGGGAAAACACCCCGCAGGATGTTGACGAGCTCTTAGAGGCGATAAAAAGCGCACAAAAAGAGCTTTGCAGGTGAAGCGGGGAGAACTTTGAAGCGCGGCTTTGGTTAGGGAACAGCTCCCAAGTGAAAGGGTCGCAGGGCGGTGACTGAGCGCAAATCTTGGCTCCCCTGTGTAAGGGGAGCTGGCAGCGAAGCTGACTGAGGGGTTGTATCCGCGACCAGTGACAGCGTTTACTCTCATTTTGTGCCCCACAATATTCCTCCGCGCTTCCGTTGGCAGGGCGATGCTTACCCCTTTTCTTTTGTAACCAAAAGAAAAGCCGTAAGACGGTAAAAGAAAAGTTTTTACAACCCCCACCCTCACGCTCCCGCGTGAGACTCCCCCTTGAAAAGGGGGAATAAACGCTCCACCGGAGACTTTCGGGTTTCTAATCTCAACCGCCTCCCCGACGGGGTCCCGGGCGGTTTTTCAGTTTCCCTCGGATGCTCGACCGCCTGAGGTGCTTCGCACCGGCTGAGGTTATTATCTCAATCGCTCGGCGCAAGGCGCATACTCCGCACAGCGGCTGAGCCGCGGGTGGTTCAGTGAGAAACGCGCTCCGTTTTATTCGGTGAGCACGGTAAAGCCGCAATCGGGGCGGTGCGGCGACAAAAATTATTCGGTTTTAATTCAATCCGACCGAAAGGAGCTTTCCTTGAGCACGAAAATACTGCTTTTATACTACATTATAATAAATGTTGCGACGGCGGCGGTGTATTTTGCGGACAAGAGGTTCGCGGCCCGTCACCGGCGGCGGGTTCCGGAGCGTGTACTGCTGCTCCTCGCCTTTTTGGGCGGCGGAGCCGGGGCATTCTTCGGCATGACGGTGTTCCGCCACAAGACAAAACACATGAAATTTATTATCCTCGTTCCCCTCTCCATTATTTTGCACCTTGCGCTTTGGCAGTTTTTCGGGGAACGGATTTTGGGGTGAAATATGAGCTTTTTTATCTGCCCGATTTGCAAAGCGCCGCTTGAGCACGGTGAAAAACGGCTCTTTTGTGAGCACGGGCACAGCTTCGACATCTCGGCAGAGGGGTATGTTCACCTGCTGCCGCCGAACAAAATGAATTCGAAAATTCCCGGCGACAGCGCCGCCATGGCGGCCGCGCGAAGCGCCTTCCTCAACAAAGGATTTTACGAACCGCTGCAAAAAGCGCTTTCCGAAGCGGTTTTCGAGCTGTTTCCCAAGGGCGGCGAGACGGTGCTCGACTGCGGCTGCGGCGAGGGCTACTACACTGCGGAGATTTACGCCGACCTGTGCTCAAAGGGCGCCGCGCCAATTATGGCAGGGGTGGACATCAGCCGTCCCTCGGTGAAGCGCGCTGCAAAGCGGAGCAAAAATATCGAATTTGCGGTGGCGTCCGTCTTTGATTTGCCGGCCGCGTGCTCAAGCGCGGATTTGGTGCTCAACGTGTTCAGCCCGCTGTGCCGTGAGGAATACCTGCGCGTGCTCAAGCCCGGCGGGTACTACATCTATGTGGTACCGGGGCCCCGGCATCTGTGGCAGCTCAAGGCGGCAATATACGATAAGCCCTACGAAAACAAGGCGGAGGACATAGCCTATGCGGGCTTTGAGCACGCAGAAACCCGCCGCGTTCGCTACATGATGAACCTTGAGCACCGAGAGGACATCGGCGCGCTGTTTCAAATGACGCCGTACTACTGGAAAACCTCCGCAAAGGGCGCAGAGAAGCTTGCGAGCGTTGAAAAGCTTGCCGTCGAGGCGGCTTTTGACATACATATTTACAAAAAGGAGAACTGAAAATAATGCATTACGAATACAAAACTCACGGAACGTGCTCAAGCAAAATCGCGTTTGATTTGAATGATGACAACACCATTCACAACATCGTTTTTACCGGCGGCTGTCCCGGAAACCTTGCGGCAATCCCGAAAATTCTTGAGGGGTGGAACGCAGACGAAATCGTTTCCCGCCTTGCGGGCAACGACTGCCGCGGCAGAGGAACCTCCTGCGCGGATCAGCTTACCAAAGCCATTGTGGAAGCGCAGAAGAAAATGAAAGAATAATGAGCACGCCGTGCTCAAACAGAGAAGCCCTGTGCTCAAATGAGCACGGGGCTTTTTTTCGGCGCACTGCGCGGGAGCGCCCTCGCCTCGCCTGTGCTCACCAAAGTGAACAGAGCGCGAATCTCGGCTTCCCTGTGCTCGGCAAGGCGAACGGAGCGCGAATCTTGGCTCCCCTTATTTATAAGGGGAGCTGGCGCGCCCAAAGGATTTAGAGGCACGACTGAGAGGATCTTTGCCCGCATTACTGTGGCTTTATTGAGCGCGTGTTTTGTGCCCCACAATATTCCTCCGCGCTTCCGTCACCGGGGCGATACTTACCCCTTTTCTTTTGTAACCAAAAGAAAAGCCGTAAGACGGTAAAAGAAAAGTTTTTACAACCCCCACCCTCACGCTCCCGCGTGAGACTCCCCCTTGAAAAGGGGGAATAAACGCTCCACCGGAGACGGAGCGATTTCTAATCTCAACCGCCTCCCCGACGGGGTCCCGGGCGGATTTTCAGTATGCCTCGGATGCTCGACCGCCTGAGGCACTTCGTGCCAGCCGAGGTTATTATCTCAATCACTCGGCGCAAGGCGCACACTTATCAAGGCGGCTGAGCCGCGGTTGACGCGGCGGTAGTTCGCTCTCTGCCACCCCTGTGGCACAACTTTATAATAAAAACGCGCCCGCATGGCGGGCACCCTCCCTTCGCCGTTCGAAAAAGCGGCAAAGCGGGCTTTATGCCTGCTCAAATTGTTTTTAGTTCCAAAATAAAATTTCAAAAATAAACTAAAAAAATCAAATAATTTTCGGAGGAAAAAATTTTGTACACATTTCATGACGCGCTTTCTACCGCGGGCGGTTTGGCGCTGTTCCTTTACGGAATGCACTGCCTTTCCGCAAGCCTTGAAAAAATTTCGGGCAGAAAGCTTTCGCAAATCCTTGAAAAACTCACCGGCAGCGTTTGGAAAAGCGTACTGCTGGGCGCCGTAATCACGGCGCTGGTGCAAAGCTCCGGTGCAACCACGGTTATCACCGTGGGACTTGTCAATTCCGGCATAATCAAGCTTTCGCAGGCTATCGGTATCATTATGGGCTCGAACATCGGAACCACCATCACCGCGCACATCCTCCGCCTGACGGAGCTTGAGGGCGACAGCATCGCCCTGCAGCTGCTAAAGCCCACCACCTTTGCGCCGGTTATGGCGCTTATCGGCGCGGCACTGGTCATGTTCGGCAAAAAGGCAAAAAGCCGCATAACCGGCGAGGTTTTGGTGGCGTTCGGCGTGCTGTTTATGGGAATGCTGCAAATGGAAAGCTCCCTTTCCGGGCTTAAGGATTCGCCGGTTATGGCGCAGATTTTCTCCACCCTCGGCGATAATGCGCTGCTGGGAATTTTGGCGGGCGCGCTGGTAACGGCGGTGCTGCAAAGCTCCTCCGCATCCGTGGGCATTTTGCAGGCGCTTTCCACCACCGGCGCCATCACATGGGCGGCGGCAATTCCGATTATTCTGGGTCAGAACATCGGCTCCACCGTGACCTCCATGCTATCCTGCATCGGCGGCTCAAAGGCGGCGAAGCGCACGGCACTTTCGCACCTGTATTTCAATGTAATCGGAACAGTGCTTTTCACCGCCGGAGTGATTGTGCTTGAGCACACCGGAGTGTTCGCCTTTTGGAACGAAGCCATCGACAAAAGCGGCATTGCAAACTTCCACACCCTGTTCAACGTGGTAATGACCCTTGTGTTTATTCCGTTTACCAAGCTTTTGGAGAAGCTCTGCACCCTCACTGTGCCCTCCGACGGTACCGAAGTGGACAGCGATGTTTCCGCTCTGGACGAGCATCTGCTCGTCACCCCAAGCCTTGCCCTTCAGGCGGCGCGAATCATCAACGCAAAAATCGCCGGCCTCACCTCCGAATGTGTGGCGAGTGCGCTGGTGCGCCTTGGCGGCGATAAGACCGTCTCCGTTGACCGCATAAACGAGCAGTACACCGCCGTTATGCGCATGAACGAAGCGCTGAACGCCTATCTGCTGAAGATTGCGGAGTGCGAGCTTTCCGAGGAGGAGGCAAAGGCAGTCACAGGGCTTTTGACCCGCAGCGACGACTGCTACCACATTGCGCAGCACGCCCTGAGCATCAGCGAAACCGCCGGCGACATTCTGGCAAAGGGCAAGGGGCTTACCCCCGGCGGCAGGGAAGAGCTTGATTACCTGAGCCGTGCGGTTATGGCGCTTTGCGTTACCGCGACCCGCTGCTCCGCAGAGGAGAACCGCCGCGGTGCGGCGGAAATCGAGCCGTTCTGCGCCGTGGTCAGCGAAATGACGGAGCTTATCAGCTCTCGCCACACTGCCCGCCTTAAAAGCGGCGAATGCTCTTACGAAGCGGGCTCGCTTTTTGTGGGAACCCTCATCGACGTGGAACGCATTGCGAAGCACTGCTCCAACATCGGCGTTTCGCTGGCGGTGCAGTACCGCCGTGGAACTCTTCCGGAGGAAGAGTTCATCCGCCGCATTCACCGCGGCGACACAGAGCACTTTGTGGAGCACTATATAAACTATAAGAACGAATATTACTCCCCCCTGACGGAGGAATAACAAACAGCTTGCCGAAATTCGGCAGGCTGACCCGAATAAAAATGCACCCCCCGACGGGTTTCTTCCGCCCTATCTTCCTTTTCGATAACATATAATCTTATGCACAGAAACGACCGCCGCTTGAAGCAGCGGCGGTTTTTTAGCGGGCAGCTCCTAACTGCCCGCTATTTTGCATTCAACCGCCGTTCGCAAAAAAAATTTTGAATTTTCCTAAAATAATTTGAAAAGCGTATTGCAATTCCTACAAAAAAGGTATAATA
>USFO01000024.1 GCA_900553955.1 uncultured Oscillospiraceae bacterium | reverse complement strand
CTGTCCATAGCTAAAGCTTTTTTTCCACTGGCAGAGCCAGTGGTTGTCCTACGAATGTAAACAAAAGCCCACGAGCACTGATGCTCATGGGCTTTTGTTGCACGATGAATTGATTTGCGCAAAAATAAAACCGGGGTTTCGGGGCAAGGAGGGCGCTAAGAGCCGCTCCAAAACTCTACCCGGTTTTTGATAAAGAAAAAGAACCAATTATGCAAGTGACCTAAGAGCGACAATTGCTCAGGGTATTAACAAAACTGATTCTTACGACGCTGTTCCTGCGTCTAAAATGAATATACCACAAAGCGGAAACATTGTCAATACCAAAATTGTGCGAATAAAAAAGGAAGCTATCGCGGACGCGCCGTACTTTTTGCAAAAAAATAAGCCTGCCTCAATACCGGGCGCTTTAGCGGATCCCAGTTTCCGCGGCGGCCGATATTGAACCAAGCTTAATGAAGCCCTCGCGTGCGCTTGATGCACAATAAAAATCCCCAAGCATTACGCCCGAAACGGACACACTGCCGACTTCATTATAAAACCTCATCCGCGCAGGTGGCTTATGCGCTAGCAGCCTTTTGCCGACGTCCGAAACGAGCCTGCATACAGATGAGGCATGGGCGCTGTTCCTGCGCCCATACAAAACCGAGATCTTTGGCCGAGGAGAGCCTCTATAGGCCACTCCAACGCCCTACCCAGTTTATGTTCTCAGTATAACCTATTCTTCCGAAAATTTCAAGAGTAAATAACACGATAGCGCAAAAATTGTGCCCATACTTAAAATACATGCACAAACGAACACAAACGAAAATGAGCACCGCGTTTTCGTGCGGTGCTCAAACAGTTTATATCGAAGTAGGAAGGAGCAATTATCAGTAGTTTTTAGCCTGGAGCTCGAAGTAGGACTGGGGATGATTGCAGACGGGGCAAACAGCGGGAGCGGATTCGCCAACATGGATGTGACCGCAGTTTCTGCATTTCCAGATAACGATGGAGCCTCTCTTATAAACTTCGCCGTCATTGAGATTTGCAAGGAGCTTGCGGTATCTTTCCTCATGCTCTGCTTCGATTTTGCCTACGCCTTCAAAGCGTGCCGCAATCTCTTCAAAGCCTTCTGCGCGGGCTTCTTCCGCAAAGGTCTTGTACATGTCGGTCCACTCATAGTTTTCGCCTGCGGCTGCCGCTGCAAGGTTTTCTGCGGTGGAGCCGATGCCGCCGAGGTATTTGAACCAGAGCTTTGCGTGCTCTTTCTCGTTGTCTGCGGTTTCAAGGAAGAGGGCAGCTATCTGCTCATAGCCTTCTTTTTTTGCTTTGCTTGCAAAATAGGTGTACTTGTTTCTTGCCTGAGACTCGCCTGCAAATGCGGTCATCAGGTTCTGCTCGGTTTTAGTTCCTTTAAGTTCCATAGTGATTGATCTCCTTTTAATTAAATATTTCAGCCGAAAACGGCTTGGGATTCAGTGCTTGTTTTGGCAGATAGGGCAAATTCCCTCAAAGAAAACCAGTCTTCGCGAAACGGCAAAGCCGGACTCTTCGTTTATGCGCTTTTCTATTTCCACAAGCTCCGGTAGGGAAATGTCGCAGACTTTTCCGCAGACTGTGCATTTTATGTGGTGATGTTCCGAAAGGGTGGTGTCGAACCTGTTCGGTCCGGACGGAACGACAAGGTGCAAAATTTCTCCGTCTTCTGCCATTCGGTTCAGTATGCGGTAGACCGTCGCCTTGCTGACGGTGGGGTATTCACTGTGCACGCAGTCAAAAACCTCGTCAGCAGTAGGGTGGTCAAGAACAAAAAGCGCATGTGTCACTGCTTCTTTTTGAATGGTATTTTTAATGAAATCACATCCTAAATAAGAATTGATTGCAGTTGGTATTATATCATTGAAATTTTTGTTTGTCAACACCCAAATCAAAAATTCGTAAAAATAATTTTTGCCATGTAGATTTCAATGGAAACTCCGCCCAATCTATGGTATACTATATATCATAAATAAAATCAAGGGGAATCCGGCAATGGCAAGAACAAAACACAGCCTTAATACGATATATGTTTCCGAGCGGCTTCAGGAGTCACTGCGGTCAATATCAAGCTGCCCGCTTACTGTCGTGGTAGCACCCATGGGCTACGGCAAAACCACCGCGGTTAACTGGTATCTTGCCAAATGTCAGCGTGAAGAAAACGCCGCTGCGATACGCATAAGTATCTACGCCGCAAGCATCTCCGCCTTTTGGAAGCGCGTGCAGGTGGCCTTTGCCGCCGCGGGCTTTGATTCCCTTGCGGCGTTTTTATGCCCGACGGACGAAGAAAGCAAGGGGCTTTTCGCCGACGAACTTTGCAGTGCCCTTGGCGGCGGGCGCCCGTACTACATTTTTATCGACGATTTTCATCTGCTTGGCGACGTTGCCGCGGTAGATTTTATCTGTCGAATTGCCCGCCGTTTGCCGAAAAATGTACATATGATAGTGGCGAGCCGCGACCGCTTTTTGCGCGGAGAGGACATTTTCGGCCTTGGCAGCAGCCTGCACCGCATAGGAACGGAAAAGCTGACCCTGAACCGCACGGAAATTGAAGCATATGCAAGCCGCGGCGGAATCCACCTTGATAGCCGCCGCACGGAGGAGCTTTTGCGCTCCAGCGAAGGCTGGTTCTCGGCAGTTTATCTTAATCTGCGCTTTTTCGAGGAGAACGGTGCGCTGCCGGACGGTGATTCCGACATATACGAGATGTTCACCGGTGCGCTTATCGACCCGCTTTCTCCGAATGAGCAGGAATTTCTCGCGGTGATGAGCCTTGCGGACGAGTTCACCGAGGAAATGGCGGAGTTTGTAACGCAGAACACGGAAACCCGCCGCCTGCTTTCCGCTCTTACGGAGCAGAACGCCTTTGTGACCCGCCTTTCGGACGGCAAAACCCTGCGCTTTCACCATATGATGAAAACCTGCGCGGGAAAAATCTTTGATAAGCTCCTGCCGGAACGCCGCCGCCTTTATCAGAACCGCTATGGCGAATGGTACTGCACCTGCGGGCAGTACCTCAAGGCGATGGAGGCATATAAACAGAGCGAAAACTACGACGGTTGGCTCTCCGTCGTGGCAGAGGATGTGGGCGTTATGCTCGCGTCCTGCTCGCCGGAGGAAGTGCTTGCACAGCTTGATAAATGCCCGCGTGAAGCGTTTGTACAAAACCCAGGCGCGCTGCTCGTGCTTATGCGGCGCTGCTTTTCATGGGGAAGGTACCGTGAAATGCTTGCGCTGAGGGAGCTTGTTTCCGCGGCGCTTGCGGAGAAGGCTTTTTCCGATGAGGAGCGCGGAAATCTTGACGGTGAATGCGACCTTATCATGAGCTTTCTTTGCTATAACGATATTGCCGGAATGAGCGCTTTGCACCAAAGCGCCTGCCGCAAAATGAACCGCCCGGCGGCTTCCATAAAAAAATACGGTTCGTTTACTTTCGGCTCGCCGTCGGTTCTAATGATGTTTCACAGAACCCCCGGCGCAATGGCGCAGGAGGTTCAGACCATGAACGCCGCTATGCCGTATTACTACAAGGTCACGCAGGAGCATGGCGCAGGCGCAGAGATGGTGATGGAGGCTGAAGCGCATTTTCTTCGCGGCGAATTTGCCGAGGCGAAGCTGATGAACGCCAAAGCGCTTTACCGTGCAGAGGAAAAGCACCAAAAATATATTGCCCAGTGCTGCAATATGCTCGCCCTCCGGCAAAGCCTTGCCGGGGAAGGGCAGAACGCCGTGCCGGACAGAGCCAATGAGCGCGAAAAGCTGCTTCCTCGCCACGATTCAACGCTGTTTTTGGCGCAGAATGCCGTTTTTGATTACTACTTTGCGCTGCTGCAGGAGCCGGAAAAGGCGTCACCCATCTTTGCGCAGCACCGCCTTGGCACGGTGAACGTGCTCAATCCGGCGCGCCCGATGCTTGAAATGGTGGAAAACCAGGTTCTTTTGGCGCAGAAAGAATACGAAAGAGTAATCGCCCGCAGCGAATTGCTGCTTGCCATGTGCCAAAAGCTGCATTACGCCCTTGTTACGGTTCACATAAAAATCCAGACCGCCGCCGCATACGAAATGCTTGGAATGCGGCAGCAGGCAGCGGCACTTTTGAGTGAAGCGGCTGCGGCCGCCGCGTCGGACGGAATTGTTATGTCCTTTGCGGAAAATTACGAATACTTAGCGCCGCTGCTTACGGCGCTTTGCGGCGGCGAGTACGCCGCCTTCGCCGAAAAAGCAATTGCTCTCGGCAAACAGGGCGCAGCGCGGCGCAAATCCGTTCGGGAAGGCGGCGCAAAGCCCGCCGCAATCGAATGCCTTTCGCCAAAGGAGGAGAAAATAGCCCGCCTTGCCGCCGAAAGAGCCACCAACCGCGAAATTGCCGAAAAACTTTTCCTTTCCGAAGGCACGGTAAAGCAGTATATAAACCAAATCTATTCCAAACTCGGCATAGAGGGCGACACCAGAACAAAACGCGGCGCACTTGCCGCGCTGCTTGGCAAAAACTAACCATTAGTTAATATACTTATATATAAATCCACTGTATAATATCTGTACGGTGGATTTTTTACTCTGCCGAAGAAAGGAGGATTGCACTTGCAGAGAAAATACATTTCCTCAGTTGTTCCGCTGGATGACTATGTGCTTCGGGTCGACTTTGTTTCGGGCAGCAAGGTACTTTTCGATATGTCGCCGATTATTGACAGCATTCGCTTCCGCCCTCTCAAAAAGCCGGAAGTGTGGAAAGCCGCAGAAACAAACGGAATATTTGTGCGGTTTGGTTCGGTGGAAATCTCTCATGACGAAATTCTTGAAATGGTCGAACGACCGAAAACGGAGGGTAATTATGAAAATTAAAACAATTACAGTACTTCTTTTGGCACTGGTTATATGTTTTTCCTTTGCAGCTTGCAGCAATAACAGAGACGACGAAGATTATGGCGATGATGGCGACGTTGCCGGTGCGGATTGGCGCACATGGGGAATAATCGACAGCTACGAAACCATGTTTATGGGCAGTAACGAAGTAAACCTTTGCGTCTGCGTAAACGATGACGGTGCGGATTTTTACTATGACGATGACAGTCAGACACTTTTCGCAAGTGTAGCTTTCCCCATGACCATTGAAAACGCCCGCGAACGCATTGACGGCATGAGCTTTGGCGACATAGACCAGGACGAAATCGGCGACTTTGTCATTTACTTCACCAACGAGGATACTGAGGATTACACTTTCATTTGGTACTGGGATGACAGCATTGAGCAGTTCGTGTTCAGTGAAGAAGATTCAACCTTAGACCCGGAATGGGCATGATAGGAGAGATCTATGAATAAAAGCAGCAAAATAACAGCTCTTTTGCTTGTGCTGATTTTGGTGTTTTCATTAACCGCGTGCAGCGGCGGCAGCGATGACGATTACGACAGCGACCACGGTGAAAGCTATTGTGATAACGAGGACGAGGAATCCTCCGTAGTGCTTGCCGCCGAGCTCAGCGGAACATGGTCGAGCGAACGCGGAAACATTCTCGAGCTTGACTTCGATAACGAAACCTACTGCTACGAAACTTTGAATACGGAAACTATATCCGCGGTCTTTGGTAACACGCCGGAGGAGATTTTATGAAATTTATAAAAAAGGTTTTCGGCTTTGAAAGCTCGTATTCATGGGTTAAATGGCTGAGAATTTCTTTTGCTGTGCTTGGGCTTGTAATCGCGGCAATGCCCGCGATTCTGTTCGATGATTACACCGTCGGCGGGCTGATTATGACGCTGATTCTCGGCATTCCGGCAATACTTTTAGGAATCGGAATTGCGGCACTGATAGGGCTGCTTATCGGCGGAAACATAAGTGCCAAAAAGCAAAAGCAGAGCAGGGAAGAAATAAACGCAAGCGGAAACGAACGGCTGCAAGACCTTGACAAAAGCCGCGCCGCGGCTCAGGGCGGCACCCTTGCAGCCAGAATTGCCGAAAAAATCTTCGTCGGCGTAAGCGTTGTGCTGGCACTGCTTGTGATTTTCGGCGCAATGCAGTGGTGGGTCGCCGTGATTATCGGGCTTGTTCTCGCGGTGATTGCTGAGGGCATTGCCATTCCGGCGCGCAAGTACGCGGCGCAGTTCAAAAGCGACTTTTCCGAAGCAGCAGTACGCCCGCTGCTTGAAGCTTCCGGCTTGCAGAACGTTATGTACCAGCCGCTGCGCAGCGTCGAAAAATCTGCCGCGGAGGAAAGTGGGCTTTTCGCCGCTTTTGGCAGAATGAGCGGCAGCGAATATGTTTCCGCAGTATATTACGGCGAAAACTTCCGCCTGTCGAACATCACGCTCCAAAATGAGCACGAGAGTGTAGACGGTAACGGCGACATTCACACTGTTTGGGCAAACATTGCCGAGGGAACGCTGTTTGTATTTGAGAGAACGGTAGATATTCAAAATCCGGTGTTGTTTTTTGATAAAAAGCTCCGCAAAAAGGACGGAATAGCCGCCGGAAACGAAGAAATTGATACAAGATTCACGGTTTTTGCAGATGAAGCAACGCTTATGCAGCTTTCTTCTGCGGCGCTTTCCGGCGTAGCCGCAGCGGCGGCGGAGATAAAAGAGCCGGTGAGTGTTTCCATAACGCACAGCAAGCTTTACTTTATGGTTCACGACCGTAAAATCTTTGCCGCCGCGGTTGAGAGCGATCAAACCCTTATGGAGCAGCGCCGCCGTATTGAAGCGGACATCGAGCTTATAAAGAGCGTTGCCAAGGGCTTGAGCACGGTGCTCAAATATTGATTTGCACAAAATCCGATAATAAGCACGGTGCTCAAATCCGTGCTCAAAATAAAAACAAGGGGATATTACTATGGAATTTTGGGTTGCCTGCGTGCTTTTTGCGCTTTGCGTTGCCGCCGCGATTTTTTCCGCTGTGCGTATTAAAAAGCGCGGCGCAAAAATCGCCTGCACGGTCATTTTTTCTTTGCTTGCGGCGGTGTTCGCCGTATATATTGCCGCGACGTTCATTCTTGTTGCAGCGGTGGATTGAAAAAGTCTACTTCTGATTATATCAATTTTAAAGCGGAAAATTTATCCGCGCTGCGCTTGATTTAATTACCACTGATAATTTTGGCCACGGAAGCCAAAATAATGGTGCAAACGCAAAATTGAAAAAGGAGTGTAAAATAAATGTCCAGCAAACAGGCTAAAGAAGCTCTTGAAAGATTCAAGCAGGAAGCTGCAAACGAAGTAGGCGTAAACCTCAAGAACGGTTATAACGGCGACCTTACTTCCCGTCAGGCAGGCTCTATCGGCGGCCAGATGGTCAAGAAAATGATCGAGTCCTACGAAAACACCATGAAATAAGCTTTGACTAAAGCACAAAAAATCCCGCCGAAAGGCGGGATTTTTTGCTGCTGTGCTCAGTTGCAGCCACAGGAGCAGGCTCCGGCTGCGGCGTTATTTTCAAGCCGCGGCGGGAAAAACTCGTTTGTCGGGAATTTGATGTGCTTGAATACCTCGCAGGGGTCATCGGTGGTGGTTACGCACTCCTTGCCCGGAATGCAGAAGTCATATGCCGGAATAAGCATCTGCACCCGACGCTCAAGCTGCACGATGGTAAAAAGTCCAAGGGTAACAAGCACTTTTCTGTTGCCGGAGGTGACAAATTCGCCGTCGAAAAGCCCTGCCACACTTGCCGGAAGTGTAAGCTCGCAGCAATCGCAGCAATCGCAGCAGTTGTCCGCAAGGCGGCTGCTGAGCACGATAGGCGAAACGACCTGCACCACCGCCCGCGGAGTATCCGTCGTTCTGCCGACGGATTCGCAGGTTTCGGAATTGAACACTTTTACGTTGCCTTCGCTGCCGTAAAGGATAACCTTTTTTGAGAAGAACGCAACGCCGCTTACGGTATCTGCGGTGGAAACCGGCGTATAGTATGCGGACAGGTTAACAAGGAAATAGAATGTCATATCAACGGAATAGAACCCGCGGTTGAAGGGAATGGGCTCTACTTCCAGACAGACGTTAAGTACTTCAACGCTTTTCGCCTTTACGGTAAGCGCACGGTCGATTTTTGCCTGTTCGGTGGCGGTAAAATATACCTCAAGGTCCGAAAGGCAATCTTTATCGCTGCACGAATCGTAAACCCTGCCTGCATCAATACATACTGCCTCCTTAAATCCGGCAGCACCGTTTATTACATTTTGCTCTGCCATAAATATCCCCCTTATCAAATATGATAACTGCGCCTGCTTTGCTAAAAGGAGGCACACTCAATATATTTTATGATAAAGAGGCATTTTTGTTCACTTAAAGCACAATATCACAAAGCGCATCCCCAAGATGAATCGGGCGCAGCGCACCCTTTGCAAAGCAAACGGTGACGGATTCTACCCGTTCTGCACTGCATTTACCGAGGAACGCGGTTTGGCAAGCGGCTTTTTCGGAGCTTTTGCCGGGAATACGGGCTTCGATGAAATATCCCTCCCGGTTTTCGTAAACAAAATAAACTATGTCATAATCTCTGTGGGGTTCTTCCTTTGCTTCAAAGCAGGCGTAATACATTTTATGCGCTTCCTTTCGGGTTATAACTTTAATCTGATTATAAATCCGAAGCGGGGATAAATCCACAGGAAAAATATTCTCCGAATGAACAAAATCCCACCGAGGGGCGGGATTCTGCTGTGCTCATTTGCGCAAATCTTCTTGAGTGAAGGCAAAGGGAATGATTTCGTCAAGGAAATATTCACGGATTTCGCTTTCGCTCTTTGCGATGTAAACCTTGAAGTCACGACCGCAGAATTCTGCCATAACCTGACGGCAAACCCCACAAGGATAGCAAAAATCCGCCGGAGGAGCGCCTGCGGGGCCGCCGACTATTGCGATTGCGGAAAATTCGCGCTCCCCCTCGCTGACCGCCTTGAAGAATGCGGTGCGTTCGGCACAGTTGGTGGGAGTGTAGGACGCGCTTTCTATGTTGCAGCCGCGGAAAACCCTGCCGTTTTTACAGAACAGCGCCGCGCCCACATTGAATTTTGAATATGGCGTATAAGCAAATTCCCTTGCGGCAAGGGCTTCTTTTACAAGCTCTTTTTTGTCCATGGAAATTCCTCCTTATATTTTTATTACAATAAAATGCTATCATATATTCGGGGAATAGTCAAGAAATAAAGGCAGCCGGGAAGCTGCCTTTCGGTGATTATCTGATGATTTTCCTTGCTTCGAGGTAATACCGCTTTTCATAAGGATGCCCCATGGAAAAGCTTTTGCGAACAAATTCCCGACCGGAGCGTATCATATCGTAAACGCTGTCTCTGTCAAAGCTGCGGTAGGTAAAGGCAATACAGCCCGGCGCCTTGCCGAGGCGCTCGCAGGTGTCCGCATCGTGAATGTATTCCAAAGAGGCGTTCGGGTGGTCTGCGAGGTATTTGTCGAGTATAGGCTGAAGCTCCTGCAGGGAGGGCAGGGCGGCAGGGTCAAGCCCCATCTCCGCAAGCGCCGCCTCGGTGTCCGGAATGCCGGAAAGAAGCCTGTTCATACATTCGTAGGGCATGGCGGGGTCGTAAAGATTTATTATTTCCGCAAGGCAGAAGCGTGCCGGGTGGTTTTCAAGCTCTTCGGGAGAAAGAGTCTTTTTCAGCTCCTCCCAATAGCATTTCGCCGTGGCAACGGAGTGGTTTCCGTCGCCCGCAGCAAAGGAAAAGCTGCTTCCGTTTTCAATAAAAAGCTCGTCGAGAATGTCTGCGACCCTTTGCAGCAGCCGGGGGCTTTCCACCTTTAAGCCCTCAATACGGCCGCCGCCCTCCATAAGGTCAAAGTCGTAGATTTTTTCCATATTGCCGCACTCGCCGTCAAGCATGCTCATAAGCTTGTTTTGCTTATCTACGACGAGCATCAGAATGTGCGGAAGCTCCAAGGCTGCCTTGCGGCGAATTTCCACACGGGGCTTTACTCTGGAAATATCGGTTTTTTCGGTGACTTTAATAAGGTTATTGCGTCCCAGCTCAAATTCGTACTGCTCCATATCAAAGGCTGCGATAAGACCGTACCGAGTGCCGTCCGGAGTTTTTCTGCGGGTGAAAATCATAGCCTCGCCCATATCACGAAGCGTTCCGTCGGAAAGATACTTCTTCATATATTCGCTGCGCTTTTCGTAATCCGAATCGCCCTCAAGCAGCCAAGCCTCCGGCAAAATCATATTGAGGGCAGAGGGCGAGCTTCCCACATAATCCTTTACGCGGCGCCAATATTCCGGCTGTGCGGCGTATTGGTCGCAGGCGAGAACGGCATATTTAGAGTAGTCAATATTTTCATTCGGCAAAAGGACGTTCGGAACGGCAACGCCCAGCCTTGCAAGCTTTTCTTTGTAATCCATGCTGCACCTCCGTATTTTCACATTATGAAAGCTATAATAAGTCTTTTCGCGGCAAAAAACAAGTGAAATAGCCGCTTTTTGTGACAAATTATAAAAGATGCTTGTTTCAGCGCTTTAAATTGATGAATATTACAATAAAATAAATGGTTTACATATTGCCGCCGTTGCGCTACAATATACATATATTTATATTGGACGGTGACTTCCGTGGATGAACATAAGATAAAAAGAATAGGCGTGCTTACCTCCGGCGGTGACGCTCCGGGAATGAACGCCGCAGTGCGTTCCGTGGTGCGTGCGGCGGCAACCCTCGGTATAGAATGTCTTGGAATACGCCGGGGCTACAACGGACTTATTTCCGGCGACATAGAAAAGCTCGAAGCGGACAGCGTTTCCCGAATAATCAATCGGGGCGGAACGGTGCTTTACACCGCCCGCAGCGACGAGTTCCGCACGGAGCGGGGCAGAAAAAAAGCGGCTGACGTGTGCAGGCTTTTCGGCATAGACGGGCTTGTTGCCATAGGAGGCGACGGGACGTTCCGTGGACTTTTGGATTTTTCCGAGCACAATATAGCCGTAGTCGGCGTTCCGGCGACCATTGACAATGACATCGCCTGCACGGATTACACCATTGGCTTTGATACGGCGGCAAACACAGCCATAGAGGCGGTGGACCGCCTGCGGGACACTATGCAGTCCCACGAACGCTGCTCCGTCGTGGAGGTTATGGGCAGAAACGCGGGGCATTTGGCGCTCTATGTGGGGCTTGCCACAGGCGCGACGGCGGTACTTGTTCCGGAAAAGGAATTTGACTTTGAAAACGATATTGCGGAGAAAATTCGTATAGCGCGAATAAACGGCAAAACTCACTTTATGATAATAGTTGCGGAGGGCGTGGGCAGCGCCATGGAAATCGGCGAAAAAATCCGGGACGGACTCGGCGTTGATACCAGAGTGACTATTTTGGGGCATATTCAGCGGGGCGGAACACCCTCCGCACGGGACAGAGTGACGGCAACCAGCATGGGCTTTCATGCGGTGAACATACTCGCCGCCGGAGGAACGAACAGGGTGGTCTGCGAACGAGCGGGAAAGACCGTGGACGTGGATATTGCCGAGGCTCTTTCCATGAAAAAGGGGCTTGATGAGGACAAATACGCCGCGCTCCGTGCAATGATGGGCGCGGGCGAATAAAAACTTGCATTTTATTCGTTTTGCTATTGTAACCCATAAAGAAAAGTGCTAAAATAAAAAACCGTGCATAAATGCCGAAAGGGGGGCGCGCTTTGCCGCAGATATATTGGTGCGAAGCGGATGAGCTTCGCGGCTTTTGGCAGCGGGGAACAGCCGCCCTGACCGAAAAGCGCAGGGAAAAAGCTATGCGGCTTTTGAAGGAGGAGGACAGGCTTCTGTCCCTCGGAACCGGGCTGATGCTCAAAACCGTGCTCAAAATTTCCTCGGATGACGAGATAAAATATAATGAGCACGGCAAGCCCTATCTTGAGCACGGAGCACATTTCAGCATATCCCACAGCGGAAATATAGCCGTGCTCGCCGTTTCGGAGGATGAAATCGGCGTGGATACGGAAAAGCTCCGCCCGCCGGAAAAAGCCGTAATCCGCCGCTGCTTTACGGAGGAGGAGGCGGAGCGTGCTCAAGCCTCGGCGGAGAGCTTTACCCGCCTTTGGACGGAAAAGGAAGCGGTGCTCAAGCTGCTCGGAACCGGCTTTTCGCTGTCGCCGAAAAGCTTTTGCCTTGTTCCGGAGAGGGAAAAATACAATGTTTTGAGCACGGAATTTCGCGTTTTTCGCACAGAAATAAACGGTATGCCGCTTTCGGCGGCTTTCTGCGGAAGCAATTCCGCATTTACAATAACAAAGCTTTCCGCAGCAAAGCTGCTGGAAGAGCCGAAAGGATTATGATGAAACAGGAACGGAATTTTCCTCGGGTGACGGTGACAAAAAAGGGCGAAGCTTGGGTAGATGGCGGTCATCCGTGGATTTATGACGCGGAGATTGTTTCCGCGCCGGAGGAATACGAAAACGGAACGCTTGTTGACGCGGTTTCCGGCAATGGCAAGTATTTGGGAACCGGATTTATAAGCAGAAACAGCAAAATCCGCGTGCGGCTGCTTTCCCGCAACGCAAACGATAAGTTCGATGCGGATTTTTTCCGCCGCAGAATAAAATACGCATGGGATTACCGCAAAACAGTTATGGGCGGCGATATTGAATGCTGCCGGGTCATCTTCGGCGAAGCCGACGGCTTTCCGGGGTTGACGGTTGACCGCTTCGGCGAGGTGCTTGTCACGCAGTCCCTTTCAGTGGGCATAGAAAAATACAAAGATATAATTTTTCCCGCACTTTACGAGGTACTTTCCGCCGACGGACAGAAAATAAGCGGAATTTACGAACGCAACGACGTTGCCATAAGAAGCCTTGAGGGACTTCCCGAAAACAAGGGCTGGTATTCTCTTGAGGGGATTGAGCACCCGAATTTCACCGAAACGGAAATAGTCGAAAACGGAATAAAATATTCCGTGGATTTTAAAAACGGACAGAAAACCGGATTTTTCCTTGATCAGAAATACAACCGCCTCGCCGTTTCCAAAATCGCAAGGGGCAAGCGCGTTCTCGACTGCTTCACCCACACCGGCTCTTTTGCACTGAATGCCGCCATGGGCGGTGCGGAGCATGTCTGCGCCGTGGATATTTCAGAATCCGCCATAGAAATGGCAAAGCGCAACGCAGAGGCAAACGGACTTTCGGAAAGAATGTCTTTCAGAGTGGAGGATGTTTTCGACCTGTTCCCGAAGCTTGAGGAGGAGCACGAAAAATTTGATTTTATCATACTCGACCCGCCCGCATTCACGAAATCGAGAAAGACCGTGGAGAGCGCCGCAAAGGGGTACAAGGAGATAAATCTCCGCGCTATGAAAGCGCTTCCCCGGGGAGGATATTTGGCTACCTGTTCCTGTTCGCACTTTATGACGGACGATTTGTTCGTAAAAATGCTGCGCTCCGCCGCAAAGGACGCCTGCGTGGAGCTTCGTCAGATAGAAGCCCGTCAACAGTCGCCGGATCATCCCATGCTGTGGAATGTTCCGGAAACGGATTATCTCAAATTTTATATATTCCAAGTGATATGAGGAAAAGAAAATGAAGCTTAAAAAACCGGATAAAAAATGGTGGATAGATTTTGGGCTGCTTACCCTCGCCTCGGAGCTTTTGGCGGTGGGCACATGGCTCTTTAAGTACCCGAACAACTTTACCTTCGGCGGCGTTACGGGTATTTCGATAGTGGTGAGCAGGATTATCCCCTATGCGATTTCCGCAAGTACCATAAACCTGATAATAAACGCAATTCTCATGGTAGTGGGAATTGTGGTGCTCGGAAGCGCCTTTGCGGGGAAAACCATGTATGTAACCGTCCTTTCCACGGTGAGCATATCCATGCTTGACAGGTTAATTCCTATAACCGAGCCTATGACAAGTCAGCCGGTGCTCGAATTTATCTTCGCCGTGGGCGTGCCGGGCATAGCTTCCGCAATTCTTTTCAATATGGACGCTTCCAGCGGCGGAACGGACATAATCGCCATGATTTTGCAAAAGTACACCACCCTTGAAATCGGAGCCGCAATTTTCGTAGCCGACCTTTTGATTTCCGCAAGCGCATTCCTCGCCTTTGACTTCCAGACGGGACTTTTCTCCATTCTCGGTCTGTTTGCGAAAACGCTTGTTATAGACAGCTCCATCGAAAACTTCAACCTTTGCAAATATTTCACCGTTATTACCGTAAATCCGAAGCCGATATGCGACTTTATTCACCACGAGCTTGACCGCAGCGCCACCATATACAAGGCGGAGGGAGCCTATTCCCACACCGAAAGAAGCGTAATTCTTACGGTTATGAAGCGCAGTCAGGCGGTGCGCCTGCGCCGCTTCGTAAGGGATGTAGATCCCCATGCGTTCATAATGATTACGAACAGCAGCGAAATCATCGGTAAGGGCTTCCGCGGATTCAACTAAATGCACAAAAGGGTCTGTGCTTTGTGCACAGGCCCTTTTACCATTATATGCCGCCGCTAAGGCCGAAGCTTATGGACAAAGCTTCGTCGATTTTGCCCATGGAGCCGTCGTCAAGGCGCCCCATGTGCTCTTTAAGGCGCTGTTTGTCTATGGTGCGTATTTGTTCGAGCAGCACTATGGAGTCCTTTGCAAGGCCGCAGCTTTGGGAAGAAAGCTCTATGTGCGTGGGCAGGCGGCTTTTGTCCTTTTGACTTGTTATGGCGGCGGCGATAACCGTCGGACTGTATTTATTTCCCACATCGTTTTGAACGATAAGAACGGGGCGCACGCCGCCCTGTTCGGAGCCGACTACCGGGCTGAGGTCGGCATAAAATATATCTCCTCTTTTTACGGTCATTACTCTCACGCTCCGTACTTTTGATACAGAGATATTATTGCCGCGAAAATGCTTTGTTAAACATATCGCACTATATACTATTGCCAAAATTGCGCCTTCGTGATAATATATAATATGTGTGAGCATACCCGCAGAAATGCGGGCGCTTTCTTCCTAATTTATTTCGGAAAGGAATTTCCTATGTCTGAATTTGACTATGCCGGTGCGGTGCGTTCCATTTTGGAGCAGCGCCCCGGAGAGCACAAGGCTTTTGTGCACACATACGGCTGTCAGCAGAACTTTGCGGACAGCGAAAAGCTTGAGGGAATACTCGAGCAGATGGGCTACACCGTAACCCATACCGCCGAGGGAGCCGAGTTCGTAATATTCAATACCTGCGCCATTCGGGAAAACGCCGAGCAGAGAGTTTTCGGCAATGTTGGCATACTGAAAAAAGCCCACAGCGAAAATCCGGATATGATAATTGCGGTTTGCGGCTGTATGGTTCAGCAGGAGCATATTGCTAAAAAGTTCCGCCAAAGCTATCCCTTTGTGGACATTGTTTTCGGCACTCACGCCGCACCCCGCCTGCCGGAGCTTGTTTATAAGTACCTCACCAAGAAAAAACGCCTTTTCGATATAGGCGAGGGCGAGGGCTGTATGGCGGAGTATCTTCCGGTGCACAGGGATGGTCTGCTTAAAGCGAATTTGCCCATTATGCACGGCTGCGACAATTTTTGCACCTATTGCGTTGTTCCGCTGGTTCGCGGCAGGGAAAAAAGCCGTCTGCCGGAAAATATAATCGCGGAGGCAAAGGAAATAGTTGCCGCCGGGTACAAGGAAATAACGCTGCTGGGGCAGAACGTGAACTCCTACGGCAAGGGGCTTGAAAATTCCGTGAGCTTTGCAGAGCTTCTTCGTATGGTGAACGACATTCCCGGCGATTTTCGTATCAAGTTTATGACCTCTCATCCCAAGGACTGCACGAGGGAGCTGCTTGAGGCAATTCGCGACTGCGAAAAGGTCTGCAATTACATTCATCTGCCGGTGCAAAGCGGTTCCGACGAGGTTCTGCGCCGTATGAACCGCCGTTACACTGCCGAGCATTATATGGAGCTGCTTGATATGGCGCGGGAAATTGTGCCCGGAATAACCTTTACAAGCGATATAATCGTAGGATTTCCAGGGGAAACCGAGGAGGACTTCGAAGCGACCATGGAGCTTTCCCGCAAGGCGCGCTGGCTTATGACATACAGCTTCATTTACTCGAAGCGGGAGGGAACGAGAGCCGCCGTTATGGAGGATCAAATTCCGCCGGAGATTTCCTCGGCTCGGTTCCAAAGACTGCTCGATTTGCAGACGGAAATTAGCCACGAAATGAACGCTTCCTATGTGGGAAAGACCACTACGGTGCTTTTCGACGACGAATGTGACGCCGGAGAGGGCTATATCAGCGGCAGAAGCTTTGAAAATCTGGTTGTACGCGTTCCGCGTGACCAAGCGCCGGAGGGCTTTGCAAAGGTATATCTTAAAAAATCGCTCGGATGGGCGCTTGACGGAGAAATTATTAAAACGGAGGAATAAAAATGGATATTATCGAAATGACAAGAGAGCTTGCAAGAAAACTTCAGCAGGAGGATTCCTATATTCTCCTGAACACCACTCAGCAGGCGGTTGAGGATGACGAGGCTCTCCAGGAAGCAATTGCGGACTTCAATATGAAGAGATACGAGCTTACCCAGGAGGTCACCAAAAAGGATCGCGACGACGAGAAAATCGACGAGCTGGATAAGCTTGTTCGCGGAATGTATGACGAAATCACAAACAACGAGAAAATGGTCGCCTATAACAATGCTCAGGACAATTTCAACGAAATGTTCGAGTATGTTCTGCATATTCTTCAGATGGCAGCCACCGGCGATGATCCCGACTCCATTGAAAAGCCCGAAGCGGGCGGCGGCTGCTCCGGCGACTGTAGCTCCTGCGGCGGCTGCGGCTGATTAAACACGGAGGTGACAGTAATGGAAAAACAAGAAGTAGCAAAAATGCTCGACCACACCCTGCTCAAGGCGGACGCTACTCACGAACAGCTCCGCGCAGTGTGCAATGAAGCAAAACAGTACGGAGTTGCCGCAGTTTGCGTCAACTCCCTTAACGCATATTTCGTCCACAAGGAGCTGAAAGGCAGCGGAGTAAAAACCTGCGTTGTGGTAGGCTTCCCGCTGGGCGCAACCGCCTCCGCCGCAAAGGCTTTTGAAGCGGCTTGCGCCATCGAGGACGGCGCGGAGGAGATTGATATGGTAATTGATATTGCCTCCGCAAAAGAGGGCAACTGGCGCAGAGTGGAGGACGATATTGCCACCGTGCTCGACGCCTGCGACGGCAGAGCGCTGCTCAAGGTTATCATCGAATGCTGCCTGCTCACTGACGAAGAAAAGATTCAGGCATGCCTTGCAGCAAAACGCGCCGGAGCGCAGTTCGTAAAGACCTCCACCGGATTTTCCACCGGCGGAGCGACTGTCGCCGATGTGAAGCTCATGCGGGAAACTGTCGGTCCGGAAATGGGCGTAAAGGCCGCGGGCGGAGTTCGCGATTTCGCCACCGCCTGCGCCATGATAGAAGCCGGAGCAAACCGCATAGGAACCTCCAGTGCGGCAAAAATCCTCGACTGATAAAAGCATATAAAGCGAGCCTCCCGAATTGAACAAGTCCATAAAAAATGGACAATAGAAAAAAGAGACCTCCTATGGTAGAAT
>USFO01000023.1 GCA_900553955.1 uncultured Oscillospiraceae bacterium | reverse complement strand
AAAAATTCAGCATTATAATAATTTTTATCACTTGTCCAGAAAATAAAATAATTTCCGTTGCCGCCTTTAGAAACTCCTAAAAGTCTGTCATCAGGTGCAGTAAAAATGATTTCTTTTGTGCCATCCTGCATATTAACTTTTACAAGATTCCATTTTTTTTCAGCACTATAATCGCTATAATATAGATAATCTCCACATAAAAACGCATTGTCTACAAAATCATCGTAAGAAGATTCTTTTTCGGAATCAATATCATAAACATGAATATTTCCGGAGCCTTGTTGTGGAACTGAAATATGGTGAGCGGCACAAAAAACTATCTTGTTTCCGAAAATATCGGGATAACCGCAGAAAACAGTACCTTCTTCGGGGTAAATGTCATACATGGAAAACGAACAATCGCCGACAGGCTCTGCTGAAGCCGTTTGCTCCATGCTTTGACAGCCGGAAAAAATAAAAATAAGAATAAGAAGCAGGGAAATAAGCTTTTTCATATGATTGACCTCGGTTTTTGACTACCAAATAAGATTATTGGAACTATAATGTGCTATTGCTTTCCGCAATACCGCTTTATCTTCAGTATAAATTCCGCCTAATCCCGAATAATAATTGCAATCATTTATTCCAATGGTTCCGGCAGCAGTATTTATGGAATAAATACAGACATAGTGTCCTCCAAAAGTTTGACCAGCACTACCACTGTAACGATCCAAAAATTTTGCATAAACATGAGCAATTAAAGGATGGTCGTCTTTTAAGGTTGAGTAAACTTTATTTGCAAGCGTTGTTGTGCCAGAATCGTTGTTTGAAATAGTGCAAAGGGAATAATAACTGCTTCCTATATGGGAGTTAATAGTATTTTTCAAAGTGGTTATGCCTGTACCACTAAAGCTTGTTCCCATTTCATTAGCCAATGTTACTTGAGGAGAGGTATAAGACTTATAACATTGATGGTTAACACGCGGATAGGGACAAGAAGATTGACACCCATCAAAAAAGTACAAAGACTTTGTTGAAGAAGAAACAGAAATGCCAAGTGATTTTAAAACCATGTATGCAGAAGCAGGACCGCAATAGTAAGATACTATCTGAGGGTAGCGTGTTACAGAAACGGAAACAAAGCCTTCCCGCATGACAGAAAAGTTTTGATTTATTTTGCTTTCTTTCTCAAGATTTCTCAGATAATTCTGATAATCAAAAGCCGGGGAATCGTCATATGCACCCAAGTTTTGAGTTGCAAAAGCAGTAACACTCAATGAAAAAACGCAGCAAAGAGCTAAAAGAAGTGAAATAAATTTTTTCATGATAAATCTCCTTTTATAATTGTGTCGGTGCTGACCCACCAAAATTTTCTCGAGGTTTATACTTATGCTAATAAAAAATACACAAGTTAAAATAAAATGTATATCTTTTACATAAAAAATAGCACACAATGTAAAGAAAGTCAAGTATAAAATTAAAAATATATCCAGTAGTTCTACAATTTTTTATAACTGTTTTATGCTGTTTTGGCATATTTGGTTTTATGATTAAACTATAAAAATACTTTTCGTAATTTTATTCAGAAAAAATACTTTTTGTAAATCAGCTTCTAACCTTTCCCCATGCCTTCACACCGCATGCTCAAGCTGTTTTTTCGTCATACAATACAATTCGTAATTTTGTATTTATATAATACCGTTCGTAAAGACAGCCGCGGCGCCGCGTTAGGTTCGCCGCTCAAATTCCGCCCGCTCCGCGCCGCACGCCAAAAAAGCCAACATTTTCTCTCTTTATTATGTGTACTTTTTATAACTTATTATTGACTTTTTTGCGCTTAGGCGGTATACTTTATGTTTGCAAGGCAACTTTTGAAAGGGGGGAAACCGCAATGGCAATGAAAAGAACCTATCAGCCTAAAAAGCTTCACAGACAGAAGGTACACGGCTTTATGAAGAGAATGTCCACTAAAAACGGCCGCAAAGTCCTCGCTGCAAGAAGAGCAAAGGGCAGAAAGCACCTCAGCTACTGATTAAACCGCCGCTGTGTTGCCGCTTTTGTATGAAAGATGGCGCCGCTTGGCGCGGCGCAAACGGCAAAACATTAAGAGGTGATTTATGAAAACGCTTTCAATGACCCGCAATAACGATTTTTTGCGAGCCTACCGTAGGGGAAAAAGCGTTTCCGACCCATGTGTTGTGTGTTACGTTATGCCAAATCGGCTTTTGGTAACGCGCCTTGGTCTTACGACCAGCAAAAAGATCGGAAACGCGGTGGCAAGAAACCGCGCAAGAAGGGTCCTGCGTGCGGCGTACCGCGAAATTGCCCCGCAGATTCTGCCGGGGTATGACATCGTACTTGTGGCCCGCACAAAAACCACTGTTATCAAGTCTACCGCTCTGACCCCCATCCTGACCGCCCAGCTGCGCAAACTGGGCGCCTTACAGAGCAAAGAAAAAGAATGAAAAAGCTGTTTCTGTTTCTTATCCGGTTCTATCAAACAGCAATTTCTGCATATACACCGGCCTCCTGCCGGTACTACCCGACCTGTTCTTCATACGCCTATACGGCAATTTCCAGATTCGGAGCGTTGAAGGGCGGGTTAATGGCGATTATGCGGATATTGCGCTGTCACCCGTTCCATGAAGGGGGATACGACCCCGTACCGGATAACTGGGATCTGAACTATTACAAGAAAAACAAGAAAAAAACAGATCAGCCTCCAATGCCAGGAGGAGAGTAATTAAATGCAGTTTATTATGAAGATTTTCGGTTGGCCGCTTGGTTTTGTAATGCTGGGCTGCTATTTGGTAACCGGAAACAACTACGCTCTGGCAATAGTTCTTTTCACTATTGTGACCAGACTTATCTGCCTGCCTCTTTCCATCAAACAGCAGAAGGAACAGGCAAAAATGGCTCTGTTTAAGCCAAAGCTTGACAGCATCCAGAAAAAATACGCAAACAACAGAGAAAAATACAACGAAGAAGTGCAGAAGCTGTACACCGAAGAGGGATATAACCCCATGTCCGGCTGTCTGCCCACCCTTATTCAGTTCCCGATTCTGTTCGGTGTTATCGACGTTGTATATAGACCTATCTACCATGTGCTTCGCGTGGGCACAAACGTTATCAACGAGATGATTGCCGCAGCGAACGCCGCGGGCGCCGCCATTCAGACTTCCTCTTATTATTCCGAAATAGAACTGATGAAGGAAGTAAAAGCACAGCCCGAGCTTTTTTCCGCATTTGATTCTGCTGTTGTGGAAAAAATACAGAACTTTGATATGACCTTCTTCGGACTGGACCTTTCCGTTCAGCCGAAATTTGCGCTTACCTATGAGGGCGGATTCAACTGGTACCTGCTTATTCCGGTGGCTTGCCTTGTGTTCCAGCTTGTGCAGACCATCTATATGCAGAAAAAGAACCCCACTCAGCAGGAAGCCGGCGCGGGCATGAACCTTATGTTCTATGTCATGCCGCTGTTCTCCGCATACATCTGCTTTATTGTTCCCGCAGGCGCAGGTTTCTATTGGGCAATCAGCGCCATTGTTATGCTTCTGCAGAGCATCTTCCTTAACAAGAAGTATAACCCGCAGAAGATGGCGGAGCAGGTTCAGGCGGAAATGGAAGCCGAGAAAGAGAAAAAGCGCCAGCAAAGAGTGGAAGCTCGCGAGCGCCTGAAGGAGCTTCAGCAGCAGAAAAACGGCGTAAAAGCCGAAAGCAAATATGACGGCGAAGAATTAAGCGCCGGCCAGAAAGAAGAAAACCGCCGCAAGCTTGCCGCCGCCAGAAAGCGCGACGCAGAAAAATACGGCGAACAATATGTAGAGGTTACCGACGACGACCTTAAATAATAGGAGGCGTAAATTTGGACAGAGAAATCATTGCTACCGGTTTGACGGTAGATGAAGCTCTCGATGCCGCCTGCGAAAAATTAGGTGTGTCGAGAGACGACGTGACTTACGAAGTTCTTGAAATGCCGAAGAAGAAGTTTTTCGGACTCAAGACCATTCCTGCAAAAGTAAAAGTTGTTCTGCAGGAAGAATATCTTAACAAGTTTGCTCCGAAGGAGCAGAAAAAACCCGAAAGAAAGCCGAAAGAGCAGCCGCAGAAGCGTCCTGCTCCCGAAGCAAAGTCTGCCGAAAAGCAGGAAAGACCCGCCGAAAAGGCTCCGGAGCAGAAAAAGCCTCCGGAGCAGAAAAAGCCTCAGCCGCAGAAGCCTCAGCAGAAAAAAGAGCAGCCCAAGAATGAGCCTGTTAAGGAAGCGGCGCCTGCGGAGCTGCCCGCCGAAAAGGAGGAGCCTGCAAAGCAGGAGTACAAGGAAATCGACCCCGCAGTGCTTGAGCTGAAAGGCGGCGAAGCCGCAGAATATATCAAGAGCGTGCTTATCGCCCTTGGCCACACGGACGCAAACGTAACCTACACCCAGAAAAACGGCATGATTGTGCTTCAGCTTTCCGGTGCGGATATGGGCGCAGTGGTTGGCCGCCGCGGTGACAACCTTGATGCCATGCAGTACCTTGCTTCTCTTGTTGCGAACAGAAGCGAGGGTAACTATGTCCGCGTTGTGCTTGATGTTGACGATTACCGCAGCAAGCGCGAAGCAAGCCTGAGCGCTTATGCAAGAAAAATGGCCATTCAGGCAGTAAAGAGCCAGCGTGCCATCACTCTTGAAGCGATGAACCCTTATGAGCGCAGAGTCGTTCACTCCACCGTGCAGACCGTTTCCGGCGCAACAAGCAAATCCACCGGAAGCGAGCCGAACCGCCGGGTTGTTATCAGCCCCGTTGCCGGAGCTAAGCCCCGCCGCGATGATGGCGGCAAGCGCCGCTTTGACGGAAACAAGAAAGGCGGACGCGGTGACAGACGCGGACGCGGTGACCGCAGCCAAAAGCGCGAAAGCCAGAAGGTGGTTGTTCCGCAATCGAACGAGCCGCCGAAAAACGATACCAGCGCCATTTCTCTTTACGGCAGGATCGATTTGGACTGATGTATTTACAAAAGTGCCGCGAAAGCGGCACTTTTGCTTTAATGAATAATGAATAATTGCGGTGTGCCGCGGGTCGCGGTACATTTTGAAGGGACAGTGCCACAGATTCGCTGCTGTGCACGGCGCGGGAGCGCAACAGCGGAGCCGCCTTGGCTCGCCTTGTTTACAAGGAGAGCTGGATTTTGTTGCCGCTTCGCGGCAGCAAAAGACTGAGAGGATCTTTGTCCGCCTTGAACTAATTGAAATAAAAAATGAGGAAAAGGCGCTTTGAGCAAAGCGGGTTTTCTTGATTTCTTATTTTGAGCACCGTTTTGAGCACGGCAAAATTTTGCTTGAGCACGGCTTGAGCACGGTTTGAGCACAGCACCATCTTCCCCAAAGGGAAGGCTAAGTGCTGCGCCGCCTTTGTGCACCCCATCTATAAAAAATGTGCGCGCACGGCGCGCACTCCTTAATTTTGCTGCCAAAGGCAGCAAAACATAACCCGCCCGAAGGGCGGATATAACCGCGCCGAAGGCGCGATATAACCCGCGGCAAAGCCACGGATATAACTGCGCCGCAAAGCGGCGCTATACTGGAGGTAAAATTATGAGCACCGTTGCGGCAATAAGCACTCCGCTTTCCGCTTCCGGACTGGGAGTTGTGCGAATTTCCGGAGAAGACGCGGTCAAAATAGGCGAAAAATGCTTTCGTCCGTTCAAGGGCGGGCATAATTTGAGCACGCTTAAAGGGTATAGCTGCGCTTACGGCAGGGTCTTTGACGCAGAGGGCGACATTGACGAGGCGGTTGCCACCGTTTTCCTTGCGCCGAAAAGCTATACGGGAGAAAACACCGTGGAGTTTAGCTGTCACGGCAGTCCGGCGCTGCTCCGGCGCGTGCTCAGAGCGGCACTCTCCGCGGGTGCAAGCCCTGCGGGACCCGGCGAGTTCACCAAGAGGGCGTTTTTGAACGGTAAATTGACTTTAACTCAAGCGGAGGCGGTTATGGACATAATCTCCGCAGGCTCGCAAGGTGCGGGCAGAGCCGCCCTTGCGCTGAGGGACGGCGCACTCTACAAGAAAATTCGTAAAATAACCGATGATTTAACCGCCCTTGAAAGTCACCTTGCGGCATGGTCGGACTACCCGGAGGAGGATGTTCCGGAGCTTTCCGACGAGGCGGTGAGCACCGTGCTCAAGGAGGCGGACGCCGTGCTCAAACGGCTGATTTCCACCTACGACGCGGGCAGAATTATCAGAGAGGGCGCAGTCACCGTGATTGCGGGCAAGCCGAACGTGGGAAAATCCACGCTGATGAATCTGCTTTCCGGCAGGGATAGGAGCATTGTCACCTCCGTTGCGGGAACCACCCGGGACGTGGTGGAGGAGTCCGTGCTCGTGGGGGACATTCCCATTCGCCTTTTGGATACCGCCGGAATACACGAAACCGACGATGTGGTGGAGCGCATAGGCGTGGATATGGCGCAGAGCGCGCTTGACCGCTGCGACGCGGTTATTGCGGTGTTCGATTCCTCCGCGCCCCTTGATGACGACGACCGCAGCCTTATCGAAAAGCTTAAAAACCGTCCGGTTATTGCGGTTATAAATAAATCCGACCTTGAGAAAAAGGCGGATGCGGACTATATAAGAAGCCATTTTGAATACTGTGTTACCATTTCCGCCGCAAATGGCGACGGAGAGGACGAGTTCAGAGAAGCGCTGGGAAAGCTCCTCAAAACCGCGGATCTTGACCCGGCGGAGCCTGTTATGGCGAACGAAAGACAGCTTGACTGCGCGCGCCGGGGCGAAAAAGCCCTTTCGGAGGGACTGGAAGCCCTTGAGTGCAAAATGACCCTTGACGCGGTGGGAATTTGCATAGAAGCCGCGCTTGACGCGCTGTATGAGCTTACCGGAGAGAAAGCCTCGGAGGCAGTTATCGAGCAGGTATTCTCGCGCTTTTGCGTGGGTAAATAAACTAAAACAGAGGAATGAGCATGGAAGAATATTTTGCGGGTAAATATGACGTTGCCATAGTGGGCGCAGGTCATGCCGGAGTGGAAGCGGCGCTTGCCGCAGCCCGTTTGGGGGCAAAGACCTGTCTGTTTACGCTTAATCTTGATAAAATTGCGAATATGCCCTGCAATCCCTCCATCGGAGGCACGGCGAAGGGACATCTTGTGCGGGAAATAGACGCCCTCGGCGGCGAAATGGGCAAGGCGGCGGACAAAATGATGCTTCAAAGCCGTATGCTGAACCTCGGAAAGGGCCCGGCCGTTCACAGCCTGCGCGCGCAGGAGGACAGGGCGCTGTATCATCTTCTGATGAAGCATACCGTGGAGCGGCAGGAAAACCTTGATTTGAAGCAGGCGGAAATCGTCGAGGTGCGAAGCGACGGAAAGGGCGGCGTTCTCGGCGTGACCACCCACTTGGGAGCATTTTACGAGGTTCACAACGTGGTAATCTGCACCGGAACTTACTTAAAGGGAATAATCTATGTGGGCGACCGCAAATACGAAAGCGGTCCGGATGCAAGTCAGCCCTCAAAGCCCCTTTCGAAGAGCCTTGAAAGCCTCGGCATAAAGCTGCGCCGCTTCAAAACAGGAACTCCCGCCCGCATAGCGAAAAACAGCATTGATTATGACAAGCTTGAAATTCAGTACGGCGACGAGCATATAGTGCCCTTCAGCTTTGAAACCGAGGAGCCTATGTCGAACAAGGTCACCTGCTGGATAGGATATACAAACGAAGAAACTCACGAGATTATTCGCAGAAACATAGGGCGTTCGCCCCTGTATTCCGGCAAAATTGAGGGAATAGGCCCCCGCTACTGCCCGAGCATAGAGGATAAAGTTATGCGCTTCCCGGAGAAAATCCGTCACCAGTTCTTCGTGGAGCCCATGGGACTTCATACGGACGAAATGTATCTTTCCGGCATGAGCAGCTCTTTGCCGGAGGATGTTCAGATTGACATTTACCACTCGGTAAAGGGGCTTGAGCACGCCAAAATCATGCGCAACGCCTACGCCATAGAATATGACTGCTGCGACAGCCTTGACCTCAAGCCCACCCTTGAATTTATCAAGGTGAAGGGACTTTTCGGCGCGGGACAGTTTAACGGAACCTCCGGATATGAGGAGGCCGCCGCGCAGGGTCTGCTTGCGGGAATAAACGCCGCCCGCAGAAGCCGGGGCGAGGAAGGAATAGTTCTTGAACGGAGCAATTCCTATATCGGAACGCTGGTGGACGACCTTGTTACAAAGGGCGTTCTTGACCCATACAGAATGATGACCAGCCGCAGCGAATACCGTCTGATTTTGCGGCAGGATAATGCGGATATGCGCCTCACTCCACTGGGACACGAAATCGGCTTAATAAGCGACGAACGCTATGAAAAATTCCTTGAAAAAAAGCGCCTCTGCGCCGAGGAGACCGAGCGCCTTGAAAATACCACCGTTAAAATGTCGCCGGAGCTTAACGAAATGCTTGAGGCACATGGAACTGCGCCGCTCACCGAGGGTATTCGCGCTTCGGAGCTGCTGCGCCGTCCGCAGATAAGCTATGCCGACCTTGCGCCCTTTGACCCGGGAAGAAAGCCTCTGCCGGAGGCGGTGGTTGAACAGGTGGAAATCGGCATAAAATACGAGGGATATATTAAAAAGCAGCTTGCTCAGGTGGAGCAGATGCACCGCCTTGAGGAGAAGAAAATTCCCGAGGACATTGATTATAAAGCCATTCACGGACTAAGACTGGAAGCCGCCGAAAAGCTCGACCGCATTCGCCCCATGAACATAGGGCAGGCGGGACGAATTTCCGGCGTAAGCCCCGCCGACATTTCCGTGCTGCTGATATACCTGCAAAAATAAGGAGAACCCATGGTAACAGAAATTCTGAAACCCTATCTTGAGGAGCACGGAGCCGTGCTTTCCGAAAAGCAGCTTTCTCAGCTTGAAAGCTACGCCCGGCTTTTGACGGAGTGGAACGAAAAAATGAACCTCACCGCCATAGTGGACGAGGAGGGAATTGCGCTGAAGCATTTCCTTGATTCGCTGGCGCTGCTGCGCCATGCCGAAATTCCCAAGGGGGCGAGAGTCGCGGACGTGGGAACCGGCGCGGGCTTTCCCGGAGTGGTGCTCAAAATCGCAAGACCCGATATTGAGCTGGTGCTCATAGACAGTCTGCAAAAGCGGCTGAACTTCCTTGAGGAGGTTTTGGCGCAGACAGGGCTTTCCGCAGAGCTTGTTCACGCAAGGGCGGAGGACGCGGGACACGACAAAAAGCTTCGGGAAAGCTTTGATTTTGTTACGGCGCGGGCTGTGGCGAACCTTTCAGTGCTCGCGGAATACTGCCTGCCTCTTGTGAAAGAGGGGGGAGTTTTCGCGCCCATGAAAACCGCCGAGGCAGAGCAGGAAATCGCCGAGGCAAAGCCCGCAGTGGCGGTTCTCGGGGGCGAAATCCGCGAGGTGAAGCTCTACGAGCTGCCGGTCGCCGGAGGCAGAAGCGTGGTTATTATTGACAAGGTTCGGCAAACGCCGCCGAAATACCCCCGTCAGGGAACGAAAATAAGCAAAAAGCCCATAAGGTGATTAAAAATCCGAAGCGTGAGCACGCTTCGGATTTTTTTGAGCATATTTTGAGCACGACAAAAACAGCATGAGCACAAAATATGATTTTTGAGCACAAAGGGAAATTCAATGCGACCGAAATTGCTTTTCGGCTTCCGTTTTTGCTATCTTTAGCACCGATTTTGCCATCTTTTCAAAATAGCATTGATTATAATCTGCGTTTTGGGATAAACTCAAAGTAAGCCCAATGCAAAAGGAGGATATTTTCATGAGCGAAAGAAAAGACGAACTCGTCGAGAAAATTCTTGAGGAAGTCAAAAAGGAAAAAGTGAGCCACAAATCTCCCGAAGCGCAGCCTAACTGCTGCGGCGGCAAAACCCCCATGGAGCGCAGATGGAACATGGAAGATAAGGATAAGCCCGCCCAGGCATAAAATAAAGGAAAAAAGAAAATGAAAATCTCCCTGCCATCCGGCAGGGAGATTTTGTTGATAGCGCTTTACTTTTTAAAGGGGGTTCTTGAAATAGTGGAACGTAATAAGTTGAATAATCTTTCCTGATGCTTTTATTTCTCAAACGCCATCACAGTTTCTCCAGTTCCAAGAAAAAAGAATTCAGACTCAGAGTCATAAATTCCACCGATAATGTTTCCATTATTTTTACTAATAGAATAAAAATAAAATCCTTCTTTGTATTCTTTATATGACCAGGTAAATGAATAAGAAAGAGTTTCTCCTGTATAAAAATCTCCGGTATGATTACTATAGATATTAAGAGTAGCGGAATCTCTAGAATAATAGGCTGTATCATCGTCTTCTACTGAATGAATTGCACCCAGATACCACGTTCCCACTATGATTTCTTCTTCGTATGGAAGGGAAGTGCTTGAATCGTAGGACTCAGAGGCATAAAGACTTGATGAATTCACTGAACTTGACGAACTTGCTGAACTTGATGAACTCGCTGAGCTTGATGAACTCGCTGAGCTTGATGAACTCGATGAGTTTGACGAACTCGACGAACTTGCTGAATTTGACTGACTGGTTGAATTGGTTAAATCTGAAGAGTTGGTTGGAGTTTTTAAAATCAGAATCGCTACAGCTATTAAGGCAAAAACAACAAGAACGATAAGAGTAATAAGAACATTGCGCAGCGTGTGCTTTTTTGCTGCTGGAGCGGTAAGCACAGATTCGGTAGGTTGAGTTATCTTATCATCGAGCCCTACGGCAGCGCCGCAACTGTTGCAGAATTTTGCATTTTCATTTAGTTCAGTACCACAATTTTTACAGAACATTATATTTTGCCTCCAAAGGTATTAGAAATATGATTCGCGACCGTATGTTACAGAGCTTTTATATAGGTTATAGAAGGATATAGAATAATTATCTTTTACGGAATAGGATATACTGAATACTCCGTTTGAATAATTAAGGGTAGTATCGCTATCAATTTTATAGGATGATGGTATAGAGGTAAGATTTTTTATTGTAAAAGATCTTGACGTAATAGTAGCTTTGCAATATTTGTTCAGTGGAGAGTAATCTGTAAATCGGTAGAACGAAACATATCCTGAAATATCAACAGTCCCGTTACTATTTAAAGTGCAGTTTATGGACAACTTTTGATCAGTAAACGGTTCGGTATAATGCCAACCTTCCCAACTTCCCGTGTCTTTATACACATGTCTAGTTTCAATATGGTTTTTAGTAGCTCTCCATGTTTTATTGCAGATAGAAGCAAAGGACTTGTATTTTAGAATGAGAGCAATTCTGCCTTGTGCATCAAATCCTTCGACAGTCAGATTTTTTGGCAAATCTGAATATATGGGGTAAGCCAAATCGAGCCGACCCTCTTTTATATACTGTTCGGCTTCACATATCTTGACGAGATTTTGAGAATCCTTGTAGTTTCCGCATTTAGAAAAAACGTTTTTTGCCAAGTCGTAGCTTTTGCTGCTTAAATAACTTAAACCCCAAGAATAAGCGGAAGATGTGTACATAGATTTAGCGTCAAGAATGTTTCCGGCTTCTTTGAAGCAATTAACGGCATCTTTATAGTTGCTGCTTTTAAGATAGACCATGCCAAGGCAGTAAGATTTGTACTGTTTGCTTTCGTTAGTGCCGCCATAACCAAAAGCCTCGGCGGCAAGGGCGTAATCTTTTGCATCCAAAAGTTTTTTGCCGGATTCAAATATCATTTCAGCAGCATTGCTATATCCGTTTGATAAACTGAAATTTTCAGCAGCTAAAACATAATCCTCACTGTCAAAGTAGGATTTTGCCAGCAAATAATATGATTCATCAATTTTTTCTTTAGAGTTAGAATAATCGTTTGCCTTTCCAAATTCAGATATTGCATCTTTGTATGCGCCGTTATTAAAGAACGCAGTCGCTTCACTGTAATGATAAGCATTTTCCGAAACGATGGCTTTGTCCGGAGCGTCCTTAAAATCTCCGGCTAAAAGGTATTCTTCTTTTGACTCTGCATATTTTTGGCTGTTAAAGAGGGAACCACCGCGAATGTAATGATAGCCGGGAATAAAGAGGTTGACGGTAGCAAAAGTTAAAGCGACGACAGCGACAATGGAGCAAAGAGTGAGAATAAGCTTTTTGCGGGATTTTTTCTTTGCGGCTTCTAATGTGTTTTCCTTTTCTGCGCATTCCGAGAGCAGCTTGTCGGATTCTTTATATCCTTCAACTTCTTTCAGCAGGGATTCTGCTTGCTTGAAATCTTCGATTTTATTGCCGGATTCGATAAGTGAAGATGCCTTATTATAAACAGCCTCTTGAAGGCGCTCCGAGCATATTTCGGCGTATTTTTTTGATTCTTTGTAGTCACCGAGTGAGGTTAATGTACACACTGCATTTCTAAGCAGATCAATATTCGGTGAGTCTTCTGTGGATTTCAGAAACTCAATAGAATCTTGATAGACTTTTTCTTTTTGCTCGGATTCTACCGCTTTATCAAAACCTTCTTTGCACTTGTCAAGATATTCAGAAACATCTATTTGCGTAGAAAGGATAGAAAGGGAATAACCGATTTGGTTAAATTGAGCACTTGTGCTTGCGGTTTCTAATTTAGAAACTAAGCTGTCAAGATAGTTTGTTACATCTTCGGATGTGGCAGGAGTTCTTTGTATATTTTGCAGAGCAAAGCCGCAAATGGGGCAGCTTTGGTTATTTAAGCCGTAAAGCTCGCCACATTCCGGGCACACAAAAATTTGCGGAGTAAATCCACAGTGCGGGCAGGAGTTAAGACTGTTAGAATATTCTTTTTCACAATGAAAACACTTTACAAGAGCCATATGTACCTCCAAATTTTATTTCTTTTCATATATTGTTGGGGTTTCGCTGCTTGTATCAAGTACAAAAGTTTCGTTGTCGTAATGACCTAACCAATATCCGTTCTTTTTTTTATTGTAATAAAAGTAGTATGTATATGATCCTTTTGAATAGGAATCATAGTTCCATGTCATGTCCATAGGATCTGTGCCCATGATGTGAAGAGTAGCAGTATGGTCTTCCTTTATAACAAGAATGGAAGAACCAGCAAGAATATGTACAATTTCACTGTTTTGATAAAAGCCGATAGCGCTCCAACTGCCAACTATTTTTTCTTCCTCGGGCAAAAGAGATCCGCTGTTTGATTTGCTTGTTCCTATTATAATTCCAAGCAAAATAACAGCAGCAACAACCAAAACAATAAGCAGTTTATTTGGTTTGCGGCTGTTTTTTGGTTGATCGGCGGCAGAGGTATTGTTCGGCGTAGCATTTTGCCCAATGAAAGTATTGGACTGGTATTCATTCGGCGGCAGCCAATCTGTATTATTTTCGACAGAAGCGCCGCATACAGTGCAATACTTTGAATTGTAAGCTATTTCCGAACCGCAATTTTTACACACAATAGTTTTCAATTCGATTTTCCACTCCCTTTTTTGTCATTTATTTAATAATAATATACACCTATAAGTTAATAAAGTCAACCTAAAGATGTTTATTATTTACCCTTTAAGCCTATATAATAATCCCATAGGTTTATTTTAGGGGCGATGTTATGGAAAAAGTTGATTTGAAAGAGATTGGCGCGAGAATAGCGAAGTTGCGCAAGCAAAAGGGGCTTACGCAGGAGTACCTTGCGGAAAAGATGGATGTTTCCATTCAGATGATTTCCAACCTTGAACGCGGAAACAAAGCTATAAAAATAGACAATCTAATTAAGCTCAGCACAATTCTTGGCGTGAGCACGGACTACATTTTGACGGGCGGTTCGCCGGTGGCAGAACAACAAATTCCGCTTAACGGCTTTTGGAGTCTTACCGACAAAGATCGCCGGATGATTGAGCACCTCGTTTTATATTGCCTTAATAATAATTAAACCACCTGCCTTTTTAGGCGGGTGGTTTTGTTTTGCTGTAAAATCGCCCCCTGCCGTCGGCAGGGGGCTTTCGTATAAAAAAATTTATCTTTCCGGCGCGGGCGGCGGAGGCGGGGGCATATCCTCGTGCTTTTTGCGGCGGGAGTCCTTTTTGCGCTGCTTTTCGGCTTCCTTCATGCGCTGTTTTTGCTCGTGCTCAAAGCGGCCTATGTTGAAGTAGCTTTGGAACATGACGAGCACCAGCAAAGCCGCCGGGAGCAGAAGCAGCCACCCGAAGGTTTTCAGCTCCGGATTGAGATAGGTGAAGTTGTCGAAGAATTTGAAAAACCACAGTATATCGCACACAAGGGTGGCAACGCCGCCGATGATGAGCGCGGTTTTGTAGTTGCGCTTTGTGCGGTTTGGGCGAACAGCGGAGAAAAGTATGAGGTAGAGCACCCAGCACACGCCGACAATGGCGCCCACGGTGCCCGCGACTGCGATTTTTTTCGCCAGCATAAGAATGAATGTAAGCACAAAATCACTCCTTGAAAAGTTATACCTCTATTATAGTCTTTTTTTGCGCAAAGAAAAGACCTTTTTGGGGATTTTGCGCATTAAGTGTCGAACCGGCAGTAATAAACGGTTCTGTCGGCGGGGTCGTAGACGGCGAAAATAAAGTTTATCGAATAGCCGTTTCCGCGGTCGCTGAAATAATAAAGCCCGTTTTTCGGCAGAACATAGCCGTAGCTTGTGAAAACGCCGCTTTCACCGAACAGAATATGGAGAACGCCTTCGTCGGAGAAATCCGCACGCCAGTTTTGCTCGATGAGGACGGCGTTTTCTTCGCTTGCGGTGAACACTGCGGAGGCGTCGCCGTCACCCAAAAAGCCGCCGTGGGTGTCCTTGAAAAAGGAAATATCGCCGTTCGCCACATTGAGGGAGAGATTGTTTTGAAGCTCAACCGCACCGTCGGATTTTTCCGTCAGGGTAGTCAGCGCCAAAAAGCAGAGGAGCAGTCCGGCGAGCACAAGAATTGAAATGCGAATTGCCTTGGTGCTCATTCTTCCACCCCTAAGTAGTTCAGAACAAGGCTTTCGCCGGAAAGCTCGACGGAATAAGCGGAGATTATTCCACGGTTGAGCACGGAGGCGGAAACAATTTTGCTCACATAGGTATTTTCACTCTCGTCCTTGGCTTTTACGGCTAAGGAAAGGGTATCGGGGTTAGCTCCGAGCACCTCGAAAATAAGGCTTTCGTTTGGAAGATAGCTGCTGCCGTCGGCATTTTCCGCAACGATGGTGCTTTTGAGCAAGGCGTTTTCGTACTCGTCGAGGGCGAAGCTTTTTACAGAGGTTTTGGTGTTGTTATAGATTTTAATATACACGCTGTCGCTTCGCACAGTGAAGCTGCCGCAGGCGGAAAAGCCCATGAGCATCAGCAAAACGAAGGTTAGTGAGAGAAGCTTTTTCATTGTTGTTCATCCTCCTTTACATATTCCAGAATATCTCCCGGCTGGCAGTCCAAAGCCTCGCAAACCGCCTCCAAGGTGGAGAAGCGAATAGCCTTTGCTTTGCCGGTTTTCAGAACGGACAGGTTCGCAAGGGTAATGCCGACCTTGTCGGCAAGCTCGGTCATGCTCATTTTTCTTTTGGCGAGCATCACGCTCAGATTTACTTCAATAGCCACGGCAAGCCCTCCTTATATGGTGAGGTCGTTTTCCGCTTTCATGGCGGCGGCTTTCTGCACAAGGTGGGAAAGCGCGGCGCAGACTGCGGTTATGGCAGTTCCCGCAAACACGGTGAAAAGAGAGAACAGCGCTATGCTCGGGTGGCTCATTTTTAAGAAGAGCAAAATTATGTTTCCCAAAAAGAAAACGGCGGAGTCCGCTCCGGCAAGAACAGAGATTATGCCGAGGTATTTCGCGTTTTCGTAGGAGAAGGAATTGTCGCGGCCTATATTTACGGAGATTTTCCAGCCGAAGAACAGCGCACCGAAGCAGGGCAGGCTGAAAATCAGCAGGAACACGAGCCACGGCACATAGCAGTATGCAAATTCCGGATACTCTACGGCGACGGCCTTTCCGTACATGGGGATGAACACAAAAAAGATAAGCACAAAGCAGAGCGCGGCGCAGACGGTTATGACCTTGAGCACGGCCGCAAGCGTTTTTTGATTCATTAAAAAACCTCCTTGTTTGTTTTCTGACTTTATAATAGCACATCACATACCGAAAGTCAATAAAAACTTATCGAATAACGATAAATTTTTATATTCCTGATTTGCAGAAGAAAATATCGCAAAAAGCGCCGCTTGGAAGCTTTTTTTGACAAAAAAGCCTTGAGCACGACGGCGTTCGCCTTGAGCACCGCCGAAAAACGGCGGATTTTGCGATGAAAGCTGCTTGCATATAATGGAATAATGTGGTAATATACAGGCGGAGGTGATGAGATGAGCGTTTTTGATTTGCTGAAAAAGCAAGGCGCCGCCGTGGAGAAAATTCCGGTGAAGCTTATTCACCCGAACCCGTTTCAGCCGAGGAAAAGCTTTTCCGAGGAGGAGCAGCGGCGGCTTGAGCAGAGCATAGCGGAAAACGGACTTATTCAGCCGATTTCACTGAGGAAAAAGGGAGAAGAATATGAGATAATCGCCGGGGAGCGCAGGCTGCGCGCCTGCGCCGCCATCGGCGTGGAGAAGATTCCCGCGGTGGTGTACGAGCTTTCGGACAGGGACGCCGCCGTGTGGGCGCTGGTGGAAAATTTGCAGCGCAGCGACCTTGGCGTATTTGAGGAGGCCGAGGGAATGGAAAGGCTCATCTCCCAGTGGGGAGTGGGCAGGGAGGAGGCGGCTCGCCGATTGGGAATCGCGCCGTCAACCCTGTCGAACAAGCTCCGGCTGCTGAAGCTCTCCCCGAGGACGAGAAAAATCGTCGAGGAAAATAATCTTACCGAGCGCCACGCCAGAGAGCTGCTGCGCCTTAATCTTCCGCCGGAGCAGGAAAAGGCGGCGGAGCATATTGCGGAGAGAGGACTTTCCGTATGGGAAACGGAGCGGTACATCACCTCGCTTTGCGCAGAAAAGAAAAAGAAGCAAAAGCCGCTTTACATTGTAAAAGATGTTCGGCTTTTTATAAACACATTCGAGCATGCGGTGGGAGTTATGAAAAATTCCGGCATAGGCGCCGTCAGCACGGTGACGGAGTCCGAGGATAATATCATTTACACCGTGAGCATACCGAAAAGCTCCGCCTTTCAAAAGCGCGGGCAGAAATCCCACAGGACTGCTCCGGCGTATTCCGCATGTACGCCGTCAGTTATATAAAAGGAAGCACCTATTGCTTCGCCAAAGACACATTCCCCTGAAAAACGAAAAGGAGCCGCCGAAAGGGCGGCTCCTTTTCGTTTTGTTCCACGTGGAACAAGGCGGAATGCGGAAATTGGAATGCGGAATAGTGAGGAGCTTGGAGAGTGAAGAGTGGAGTTGCGCACGAGGCGAACTGAGCGCGAATCTCGGCTCCCCTGTGTAAGGGGAGCTGGATTTTTGCGCCCTTCGGGCGCAAAAAGACTGAGGGGTTGTATCCGCGACCAGTGACAGCGTTTACGCCTAACTTTGACAGCAAATCTAAATCTGTGCGCGGCGCGGGAGCGCCCTCGGCTCCCTCTGAGGAGGGAGCTGGCGCGCCCAAGGGATTTAGAGGCGCGACTGAGGGAGAGATAACGCGAGCCTGCTGTTTGCACCGAGGTTTAGACGAGCACCAAATGAAAAGGCGGTCATTTGCCTTTTCTCTTGCCTATATCAAGTGCTTTCGCACATACTCGGT
>USFO01000022.1 GCA_900553955.1 uncultured Oscillospiraceae bacterium | reverse complement strand
CCGCCAAAGGCACTTCGTGCCAGCTGAGGTTATTTATTTTAATGCCGCAGTGCAAAACGCATACTTACCAAAGCGGCTGAGCCGCGATTGATGGGGTGGAAAGAGTGCGCCCCCGCCGCCTCGGTGCTCAAGTGGTGCTCAAACGGTGCTCACGGTGCTCAAAATAAAAAAGTGAGCACGGGTGCGTGCTCAAACGAAAAAGGAGCGTGCTCAAATGGAAAAAGAGCCGATACTCATAAGCGGGTGCCTGCTTGGGCTTTGCTGTCGGTATGACGGCAAGTCAAAGCCAAATGAAAATATCAAGGCGCTGTCCGAAAAATATTATCTTATTCCCATCTGCCCGGAGCAGCTTGGCGGGCTGCCCACGCCGCGTGACCCCTCCGAAATCATCGGGGAGCGCGTGGTTTCCTGCACGGGCATAGATGTAACTGCGGAATATCGCCGCGGCGCGGCAGAAGCGCTGCGCCTATCGCAGCTTTTCGGCTGCAAAAAAGCGATTCTCAAGGAGCGCAGCCCCTCCTGCGGCTTCGGCAGAGTGTATGACGGCAGCTTTTCCGGCAGGCTTGTCGACGGAGACGGCGTCGCCGCCGCGCTCCTCGCCGCAAACGGCATTGAAATTTTCGGTGAAAGCCGAACCGTAGAGCTTCTATAAAAAAAGCACCCTATGGGTGCTTTTTTGCGTAAAAAATTTTAAATTTCCTTCAACACTTTCTGTGCGCCGTTCGTTATATAGGTGAAAGCGCGCTGAAAAAGAATTCCGAAAAGAAAGGGGACGCTGCTCCGGTGAAAATCGATGAACTTTATTCCGACCTGTGGCCGGAGCTTTGTGCCTATTGCGGGCAAATGACCGGCGGCTGCCGCACTGCGGCGGAGGACATTGTTCAGGAAAGTTTTTTGCGGGCTCTGCAAAACGCTGTGCTTTTTGAAGAAATGGATCGTCCACACTGCCGCGCGTGGCTTTATAAAGCCGCGCGGAACATCTTTATTGATAAGGTGCGGCGCGCCGCCGCGGAAAGCGCAAGGCTTTCCGCCCTAGACACCGAAGAAGCCTTTGAAGACCCGGCGTTTGCAGAAGCGGAAGCCGCGGCGCTGCTGCTGCTTTTGCCGGAGGAGCTTCGCACTCTTTTCAGAATGAGGTACATTGAAGGCTATAACGCCGTGGAGCTTGGCGAAATGTTTGATATGAACCCGTCAACTCTGCGGTCGAAGCTTTCCGCTGCGAAAAAAATCCTTAGAAAGGAACTTTCGCAGAAACAGGAGGAAATCAGATGAAAAACACACTTCCAGGCAACTTTTTTACAAGCATTCCTGAAAAAGCCGCCACGATTTTTCGCATTCTTAGGGCGGAGGGATTCTCTGCCGAAGAAATCGGCGACATTTTCGGTACTGCTTTGGAACAGAAAATAGAAATCGGCATTATGCTGCCGCAAAAAAGATATTGATTTTGGAGGAAATACTATGGAAAAGAAAACACTTATTGTAAACTGTGCAGTCTGCGATGCCCGCGATCCGCAAGAAAGCGTTCTTGAAAAATATGAGGGCATCAATATAAATTCCGCCACAATACTGGTAACGCCGGAGAGCAAAGAACTCCTTGCAAGCCACAATGTTAACACCAACTGCGCAAAGCAGATTAGCGTTCTAAAGGATGCACCTGTTCAGGTGGTGAACGGTAAAATTGAAATCAGCGCCGATTCCGTGGTAGAAGAGGGCACGGTGCTCATCGTGAACGGCAAGGTGACAGTTGTTTCCGGCGGAGAAAGCAACCTTCGTAAATACGCCATGATTTATGTGAACGGAAAAATGCTTTGCCCGACGGATTCAGGCATTGACACGGACAAAATTTCCGTAAACGGAAAGCTTGAAATCTATCCCGCCGGCGCGATTATTATGAAGAACGACGCTGTTATCGATCGGCTTTTCATGCTCCGTGCAAAGGCGGCAACCTATTGGAGCAGCCGTTTCATTTTTGTGAGCGACACCATTGACCCTGCGGCCATTGCCGCCAAAGGCGCAAGCTTTTATGCAAAGAGCGCTGTGGTTGTCGAATCCCTTGCGGAGGGAATTGTGCCGCTGCTTAACGAGGACTGCGACATTGTACTTGTGCCGGACGGCACGGAGTTTGTTTCTGGCGAGCTTACCCTTGACAATACTGCGGTTATGCGCTATGGCGCCAAGCTTTTTGTGAACGGAGACCTTGAAATTCCGGCAGAAAGCGCCGCGGCGCTTTCGCGTATAGAATACCTATATGTAAACGGTGATGTTTCCGTTGCGGAATCGCTTCAGCAGACGTTTTGGGCGCTTAAAGCCACCTGCGGAGAAGTGAAAGTAGTGGCGAGTTCCCCTGCGATGAAGATTACCGACAAAATCAGTGTGAAAATAGATAAATTCCTGCTGGAGGCTCATCCGGAGGGCATTGAAGTTTCCGACTGCGTAAGCGTAAAAATCGCGAAGGATGCTCCCGTGGAGCTTATTTCTGAGCGGCTTACGATTTCCGATTGCGCGAACGTTTCTTGCTCCGCGGAGCAGGAAAGCACAGTGACCCTTGTCTGCGAAGACGTTGCGAATATCGGCGAAAGCTGCGAGAAAGCCGGAATTTTCGATATGGTGGGCGGCATACTCGGTGATATAAAGGACAAAAAGATTGTGAACGCCGCGGAATATAAGCTGTAAGAATAAAAGACGCCTCTGCTTTCCGAAAGGTGAGGCAGGGACGTTTTAATAAAATAAGCTGTGCATATATATGCACAGCTTATTTTATTTACGCCGCATATGGGCGCTTTTATCTGCTGAAATACAGTAAATTTCAAGCATGCAGACGAAGCCTGTACCGAGAACGATTATGATACAAAGCTTTACAGCACACAAATAGAAGATTTGGAACGCTGGTCCGATGTGGTGCTGTGGAAATCCGATACTATGATATTGTACGAATTGTGGTGATAATTTTTGCGCCGCAAGCGGCTTTCCGACTTATTCCTCAACCCTCAGCCTTAAAATATCGCCCTTTTGAAGAGGAATTTCACAGGGGATTTTGAGGGTTTGCTGAATAAGCTTTGCGCTTTCGAGAAAATTTCCATCCTCGTCGCGGATTTCGGTGACGGTGAATTTTTTGCCGGTGCTGATGGGTGAAATTATCTCAAGTTCGTCGCCGGGACGGAAGTTGTTCCGCTGCTGCACGGTGGCAACACCGTTTTCCCAGTCGAGCACCACGCCCGCAAACTTACACTTTTGAATGTACGCCCCGGAATTGCCGTGGCTGTGCACCATTTCGCCGAAGTAGAACGCGCTGGAGTAGGGGCGGTGGCTGCAGCTGTCAAGCTCCCGCATAATCACCTCAAGGGGCAAATCGCCGTCAATGGCGTGGCGGTACGCATTCACCACCGTTGCGACATAAAACGGCGTTTTCATGCGGCCCTCGATTTTGAAGGATGAAACCCCCGCTTCAACGAGCTTGTCAAGGAAGGGAGCGGCGCACATATCATAGGAACTGAGGATTGCCATGCCCTTTTCGTCCTCCACCACCGGAAAAAATTCTCCGGGGCGCTTTTGCTCCATCAGGTAATAATTCCAGCGGCAGGGCTGCGCACAGCCGCCGCGGTTGCCGCTTCTTCCGGTAAGGAATGACGAAATCATGCACCGCCCTGAATAGGACATACACATGGCGCCGTGGACGAAGGCTTCAATCTCCATATCCTCCGGAATACGGCGGCGCAGCTCGCGGATTTCCTCAAGGGTCATTTCTCGGGCGAGCACCACCCGCTCCGCGCCCATGGAACGGTAAACCAGCGCGGAATTGAAGTTTGTGCAGTTCGCTTGGGTACTTACATGAATGGGAAGGCGAGGCTCCGCCGCGTGAATTGCCGCAATAAGCCCCAAATCGGAAACTATCACCGCGTCGACCCCCGCCTCATAGAGGAATTTGGCATATTCCTCCGCCGCGTCTATTTCCTCGTTTCGGGCAAAGCAGTTCACCGTGACGTAAAGCTTCACGCCGTGAGCATGGGTGTATGCGGCGGCTTCGGCAACGCCCTCTTTGGTGAAGCCGACGGAATCCGCCCGAAGCTGAAGCATCGGCCCGCCGATATATACAGCGTCCGCGCCGAAGCGCACCGCCGTTTCAAGACATTCCATATCCCCCGCCGGGGCAAGAAGTTCGGGTTTTGCCAAGTGCAAAGCCTCCTTTTTAATGTTTGTAAAAATATATTATAGCATAAAACTGCGGAGAGTTCAAAAATTTTTTCGGCAAGGGCGGCGCGTAGCGCCGTTCTGCCTATTCAGTTCAACTGTAACAAGAAAACCGCCTCTCGAAAGAGAGGTGGTTTTCTTCGTAAAAAAACTTATGCGTTTTCGATGTCGCTTTCAACAATGTGCTGCTTTTCTTCCATGCGGAAAGAAAGGGTCATAAGGCTGTCGCTGAGGTGAACGTTTTGCACCTCAATGCGGTCGTCGGACCGCAGATCCACAGGCGCAAAGTTCCAAACGCCCTTGACTCCGCCGCGGATGGACTTTTTAAGAATGTCCGCAGCAGCGCTGGCAGGCGCTGCAATCACCACAATATCAACATGATTTTCTTCAAGATAATCTTCAAACAGCGCCGCATTGATAATCGGCACGCCGCAGATCTGCATTCCCTCGAGCATAAGGCTGTTGTCAAATACGGCGTCGATGAAAAATCCGTCCTCGTTGAACTCCTTAAAGCTGATGATTGCACGGCCGAGGTTGCCCGCGCCGATGACTACCATGTGATGGTTATGGTTAAGTCCAAGCAGGTTGGAAAGCCAGTTTTTCAGTGTTTCGGTGTTATAGCCGTCTACGCCGCCGCAGGTGAAAAAGTCTTGGCGAACCTGTGCGCTGGTGTTGCCGACGCGGTTTGCAAGCTCACCTGAGGTTATATTGTTAATTCCTTCCGCCTTCATTACGCAGACATGGCGGTAATATGCCGGCAGACGCCGTGCAAGAGCATCGGAAAGAACTTTTTTATCTTTTGCCATTTTAAATTGTCCCCTTATACAAAATTGTGCAGCGCAAAAAAGTTCACGCCGAAATTTAAACTCACTTGTATCATTGTAACGGATTTATTCGCACAGTTCAATAACAAAAGATATAAAAAAACTGAGAATATGCAGAAATTCATACAGTTACAATCAAAGTGTCTGTTATAATTATATCAACTGCTTTAACCTTTTGCAATAATTTTTATGCTGCAAAAAACAAAAAGTGTACAATATGTTATAGAAATTTTTTATAACGGGGCACTTCTTCACGAAAACAAGTTATGAATGGCGCGATTTGCGAAAAAAAATCCCCTGCAAAACTGTTTTTGCAGGGGCGGAATTTAATTATTGCTCATATCGCTCAAAGGTGTAGCCCTGTTCGCGGACATAGTCAATCACATTCCCAAGGATGGATGCGTTGGTGGAAGAAACCGCATGAAGCAAGAAAATTTCTCCGCTGTGGAGTGAACCGGTGACTTTTTCAAAGGCTGAATCCGCGTCCGGCTGGCTGTTAGGATCCCAATCCTTATAGGCAAAGCTCCAAAAAACGCTGCGGTAGCCCAGCTTTTGCAGCAGGGCAAGGTTTTGTTCGGAGAAAGCACCCTCCGGGAAACGAAAAAGATACATTTCGTAGTTGAAATTTTCTTTGACGTAATTGTGAAGGTCGGCGACGTTGTCATAGCCTTCTTCCGGTGAAATGGTGGTCATATTCGGGTGCTTTGAGGTGTGGTTGCCCACAATGTGCCCCTCGTCAATCATGCGCTGAACAAGCTCCGGCTCGCTTTTTGCATATGGAAGGGTGATGAAAAACACTGCCGGAACATTCTTTTCCTTAAGCACATCCAGTATGGCGGAGGTGTAACCGTTTTCATAGCCCTCGTCAAAGGTAAGGTAAACCTTCTTATCGAACTGGTCGCCTATGCGGACAAAGTCTGCGGAATAATCGCCGTATTCCTTTTGAAGAAGAGTGCAGGCGGTGGGCTTGCCGTCCGGGTCAAAGTTTCTTCCCGGACCCCACGGCACTTGTTTTGTATCAAGCCCCGCAAGGTATTTGAACTCCTCGGAAAGCTCCTCCTTGCCGACAATCTCGTTTTCAGGATTATACGGAGCAAGAGTGGGGTCGCTTTCCGGCTCCTCCGGCTGGGTTTCTTCCGGCGCGGAGCTTTCTTTTGGCGGATTTGGTGTTATTTCGATGGATGCAAGGCTGCCATCGCCGGAGGCAACTCCGCTTGCGGCACTATCGCTGCCGCTCGGCTTGCCGCCGTTTTTGTTGCAGCTGCTAAGGCTGAGCACGGGCATGAGCACCATGAGAACCGTGAGCACGGCGCAGAGAAATTTCTTCATAATTTGAGCACGCTCCTTTGGCGGCGCATGGCGCCGCATTAAATTTTGAGCACCGACGGTGCTCAAACGGGATTTTCCCTTCCGAAAAGTGGGGCAAAAGCCCTGCCTTCGTCTCATTCTACCATATTTCAACAATAAATAAAAGCCCCGATTGTATTATGCGCCAAATTGGCATAAAAAACGCGCCGCCGGATTAAATTTATTTGAAAACAGGGAAACGTGCCGCCGAAAAAAGTCCCGTTTGAAGCAAGGGGAAACGTGCCGCAAAAATTCCTGCAAAAAAAGTTATTGTACGAAACAAAAAAATCGCAAAAAGGGGGTTGACAAATCAAGTTAGAGGTGATAAACTAGCATACGGTTAAGGAAGCTTAACCGTTTTTGCGTTCCGCAAATGCGGTTTTGCGCTTATTTTTTTCAAATGCGGTTAGTACGTGCTAACCGAAACACGGAGGAAACAAAATGATGCCCCTTTCACTTGCAAACATCGGTGAAGAAAACCTTATTCTCAAGGTTGGCGGAAACCCCGAGGTTAAAAAACATCTTGAGGATCTCGGATTTGTTGCCGGAGGAACGGCAACGCTGATTTCTTCCATGGGCGGCAACGTCATTGTGAAGGTTAAAGAATCCCGCGTTGCTATCAGCGAAGAAATGGCAAGAAAAATTATGGTGTAAACGCTGTAATCGGTCGCGGATACAACCCCTCAGTCACGGCGAAGCCGTGACAGCTCCCCTTCAATAAGGAGCGAAGCTCCGTCATTTATCGTGGCAAGGGCGGCAAAGCCGCTTGTGTTTGGTGCAAAGCATCAAACACAGAATGTTGTGCGGCAAAGCCGCACAAACATCTTGCCTAAGATGCACAGGGGAGCCGAGATTTCTTCGACAGTTCACCCACGGCGGAAGCCGTTTATAAATAGTTTAGTGAAAATATTTTATAAAAGAAAAAGGAGAGAGAGTATGAAAACACTTCGTGAAGCCTCAATAGGCGATACCGTTAAGGTTGTAAAGCTCCATGGCGAAGGCCCCATCAAGCGCCGCATTATGGATATGGGTATTACCAAGGGCGTTGAAATTTATGTCCGCAAGGTTGCGCCTCTTGGCGACCCGATGGAAGTTACCGTTCGCGGATACGAGCTTAGCCTTCGTAAGGCGGATACCGAAATGATCGAGATTGAATAAGGCTTAGAGAAAACGCTAAGCCTCGTCAGGAGGATACACCCCCCTCGGTCAAAACCTTAGGTTTTGACACCTCCCTTTACACAGTTGGCTTTCGAGCGCCGCCGGTGGCGGATGCAGCGAGGCGGCAAGCTGCTGCCGTCCGCAAGTGCGAGAGCGAATAGCCGAAGCACGAGCGGCGGGCGGCGAAGGAGCCGAGATACACCAAAAAACAGTTTATATTTTAAGCAATTTCTGAATATAGGTTAAAGCGATTTAACCGGAAGGAGTATGAAGTATGGAAAAACAGATAAAGATTGCCCTTGCGGGCAACCCCAACTGCGGTAAAACAACACTTTTCAACGCGCTTACCGGTTCTAACCAGTTTGTCGGCAACTGGCCCGGCGTAACTGTTGAGAAAAAAGAAGGTAAGCTTAAAAAACACGATGACGTGGTCATTATGGATCTGCCGGGCATTTATTCCCTTTCTCCTTATACCCTTGAGGAAGTGGTCGCCCGTAACTACCTTATCACCGAGCGCCCGGATGCAATCCTTAACATCGTCGATGGCACCAACCTTGAAAGAAACCTCTACCTTACCACTCAGCTTACCGAGCTTGGCATTCCGGTAGTCATTGCCGTGAACATGATGGATGTTGTTCGCAAAAACGGTGACAAAATCAATATTGCAGAGCTTTCCAGAGAGCTTGGCTGCAAGGTTATCGAGATTTCCGCCCTTAAAGACGAAGGTATTATGGAAGCCGCAGAAGCGGCAATCGACGCCGCAAAGGGAACCAAAACCGTTCCGATGCACACTTTCTCCGGTCCGGTTGAGCACGCAATCGCCCACATTGAAGAAGCAGCAGTACATAATATGCCTCTTGAGCAGCAGCGTTGGTACGCAATCAAGATTTTTGAGCGCGACGACAAGGTTCTTGAGAAGCTGAACATTCCGGCAGAAACCATGCAGCATATTGAGGAGGACATCAAAGCCGCCGAAACCGAGCTTGACGACGACTCCGAATCCATCATCACCAACGAGCGCTATGTTTACATTGCACAGGTGCTCAAGGGCTGCTACAAGAAGAAAAACGCGGGCGGGCTTTCCGCCTCCGACAAAATAGACAAAATTGTGACCAACCGCTGGCTGGGTCTTCCGATTTTCGCGGTAGTTATGTTCCTTGTTTACTACATCGCCATGGTCGCTGTTGGCGCGCCCGCTACCGACTGGGCGAACGACGGTCTGTTCGGCGATGGCTGGCACCTTCTCGGAATCGGGAGCAGAGAATATGGCGACGCTTCCGACGCATACAGCGACGCTATGACCGCTGCGGGCGCATTCGTTGATTTCGATACCGAAGACGAAGCATTTGACGCAGACGCAGTTCTTGCCGAGCTTGAAGCATACAAGCCCGATAGTGAAAACGCCACCGCAACCGCGGAGGTTGAGGACGAAGAAACCCTTGCGATAAACGATATGACTGTTTATTACAGCGAGGTTCCGAAGGACGCCGACAAGGATTCCACCATTGGCACCACCTACCTTGAAGCTGTTGAATACCTTAAAGAAAACGGCTTTGACGAACCCGATCCCGCCGCATACGGTGTTTGGGTGCCCGGTGTTCCGGTTCTTGTAGAGAATCTTCTTGACAAAGCAAACTGTGCCGAATGGCTTAAAGGACTCATCCTCGACGGTATCGTAGCCGGCGTCGGCGCAGTGCTGGGCTTCGTTCCGCAAATGCTTGTGCTGTTCCTCATGCTGGCGTTCCTTGAAGCCTGCGGTTATATGGCGCGTATCGCCTTTGTTCTTGACCGTGTGTTCCGTAAATTCGGACTTTCCGGCAAGAGCTTTATTCCGATGCTCATCGGCGTTGGCTGCGGCGTTCCCGGAATCATGGCTTCCAGAACCATTGAAAACGAACGCGACCGCAGAATGACTATTATGACCACCACCTTTATTCCCTGCGGCGCAAAGGTTCCGTTTATCGGAATGATTGCAGGCGCTCTGTTCGGCGGCAGCCCGTGGGTTTCCACTTCCGCATACTTTATCGGCATGGCGGCGATAATCGTCTCCGGAATTATGCTCAAAAAGACGAAAATGTTCTCCGGCGACCCTGCGCCTTTCGTTATGGAGCTGCCCGCATACCACTGGCCTACCGTTTCCAACGTGCTCCGTTCAATGTGGGAGCGTGGCTGGAGCTTCATCAAGAAGGCCGGAACTATCATCCTGCTTTCCACCATCCTTGTTTGGTTCACCACTTACTTCGGATTTGTTGACGGTCAGTTCCGGATGCTCTCTGAAGACCAGATTGACTCCTCCATTCTTGCAAGCATCGGCAACCTCATTGCATGGATCTTCATCCCGCTCGGCTGGGGCAACTGGCAGGCAACTGTCGCCTCCATCACCGGACTTGTCGCAAAAGAGAACATCGTCGGTACTCTCGGTATCCTCTATGGCGGCGGCGACGGCACTGTTTACCAGAACCTTTCAGCTGCCTTCAACGGAATCACCGGCTATTCCTTCCTTGTATTCAACCTTCTCTGCGCACCTTGCTTCGCAGCAATCGGCGCTATGAAGCGTGAAATGAACAACGCAAAATGGACCTGGTTCGCAATCGGTTATCAGTGCGGATTTGCTTATGCAATCGCCCTCATGGTAAACCAGTTTGGCAGCGCCTTCACCGGTCACCTCAATATCGTTGGACTTATTGCCGCTGTTGCAGTCCTTGCGTTTATGCTCTATATGCTCTTCAAACCCTATAAGGAAGCCACCAAGCTTTCCGCCAAGGTTTGACAGACGAAAAACCAAGTTTCTGAATTTATAATAAAGGAGTGATTTTCAATGTTAGCATGGCTTTCTGCAAACCTCTCAACAATAATTATTTCTGCGATTTTACTTGCCATAGTGATTACAATCTCCGTTTATCTTATTAACCAAAAGAGAAAAGGAAAATCCTCCTGTGGCTGCAACTGTGCGCACTGTGCATTGCACGGCCGGTGCCATGGAAACGGCGAATAAAGGCGAACTTTCGCCGCCCGGCGAAAGCGGCGGTCTGCAAAACGCCGCTTTTGGGACGCAAAAAGGGGAGGCACGGCGTGCCTCCCTTTTTTGATAAAAGAATAATGGGAACGCAGCGGAAATAATGCGGAATAACGCACCGCGTCACCTCTGTGCTACTACCCCATAAAAATGTGCCGACACAGGCGGCAAAATATAACCCGCCATCTTCGGCGGCTTATATAAGATAATTCCAAGGGAGTGATTATAGTGATAGAAACTGTTATTAAAATAAACGGTATGGCGTGCAGTATGTGTGAAGCGCACATAAATGACACCATCCGTCAAAAATTCAATGTGAAGAAGGTAACTTCTTCACACGCGAAGGGCGAAACCGTGGTGCTTTCGGAACAGCCTCTTGACGAATCGGCGCTTCGCGCCGCCATTGAGGCCACCGGCTATGAGCTCATTTCCACGGATTCCCATCCCGCGCCGGAGAAAAAAGGACTCTTCGGCAAGCTGTTTTGATGATTGCCGAATGCACCGCACTGCAGTTCCCCAAAAGAAAGGAGTTTTATAATGAGCACAAAAAATATTATGAAAAGCAAGCTTACTTCTCTTGCCATTGCTGCGGCAACAAGCCTTTTGCTTGTGGCTGCGGATAAGCTGCTGTAATATAAGCGGCAAGCTCCGCCGGGATTTGCCGCCTCTGCATTCATATAAAACAAAAGAGCACCGCTTGTGCGGTGCTCTCAGCTTGTCGAAAAACTTCGTTTTACGTCAAGCTGACCTGAATAAAAACGCACCCCTGATGGGTTTCTTTCGTTACTATCTTCCTTTTCGATAACGTATAATCTTATGCACAGAAACGAAAAAATCCTGCGCAGCAGGATTTTTTCGACAGACTGAGAGCACCGCTTGTGCGGTGCTCTTTCTTCGCCTAAAAACTTAATCCTTAATTCTAAGAGCTTGAATCTTAAAGATTAGCCCGCGAAGGTCTCCATCTTAAGCTCAACAAGGTCGCCTGCGGCAACAGTCTGTTCCCAAAGACCTTTTTCGGCGTAGTTGCCGTTGAGGTAGAAGGACCAGTACTGGCTCCAAGCGGTGTGATCCTGAGCAAGGTCGCCGATAACATCGATCATGGTGTCATCGTATTTCTCATAGGAAATGTTGTTGGCTTTAAGACCCTCTTCGAGGAGCTCGCCTGCGGTGGCGCCGTCCTTGTAGTCAACGGAAAAATCGTAAACAACGTTGCCCTCAAGGTCGCTTACCTTGAATTCTACGGTTTCTGCCTTTTTGCCGCAGGACGCAAAGCAGAATACCATTACGAGCGCGAGCAGAAGGGAAAGTACCTTTTTCATGTTTTTGTTCTCCTTACTTTTATTTTATGAGCCGCAAATATTATACTGCGGCTATGATATTATACATGCTGTCACAATATATTTCAAGTCCTGTTTTGCGGAATTTCGGCGAGGGCGGCGGAAAACGCCGCAAAATCCTCAAGGGAAAGCTCCTCCGCGCGGGCGGTGGGGGAAAGACCGCAGCGTTCCAAGGCGCATAAAATTTCGTCTTTGGTGAAGCCAAGCCCTCCGGAAACGGAGTTCGCAAGAGTTTTTCTCCTCTGTCCGAAGGACGCCCGTATCACCTTGAAGAAATATTTTTCGTCGGGAACGGAAACAGGCGGTTCCTTGCGGATTTTAAGGCGGATAACGGAGGAATCCACCTTCGGAGCGGGAACAAAGCTGTTTTTGCCCACGTCGAAGAGCTTTTCGGGTTCGCTGTAATAGTGAATTGCCGCGGTGAGCGCGCCGCAGTCCCGGGTGCCGGGCTTTGCGGTGATACGCTGCGCCGCCTCCTTCTGAACCATGACGGTTATGCTCTCCGCGCCGCAGCCCTCCTCAAGCAGCTTCATCAGAATGGGGGAGGTGATGTAGTAGGGCAGGTTCGCGCAGACCACAAATGGGGTATCGCCGAAATGCTCCCTTGCGGTTTTGAGCACGTCGATTTTGAGCACGTCGGCATTGAGCACGGTTACATTGTCGAACTCCGCTAAGGTTTCCGCCAAAACAGGGGGCAGAGCCTCGTCGATTTCCACGGCGAGCACCCGCTTTGCCCGCTTCGCAAGCTCCTTGGTGAGCACGCCTATGCCGGGGCCTATTTCCAAGGCGCACATATCCTTGTCAACGCCGCTTTCGCAGGCAATTCGCGGGCAAACCTCCGGGTTCACGATGAAGTTTTGCCCCAGTGCTTTTGAAAAATGAAAGCCGTGTCGGGAAAGAATTTCTCTGACCACGTTTATATTAGAAAGTTCGGGCATTTATATCCTCCGTCAGTTCAAAATTTGCGTCTGTTCATTGTGGCTAATGCGGCCATGTTGTCGTGCACGCCGCCGCCTATGCGGTTTGTGCAATATATTTTTGGGAAATCTTCGATAAGTTTCGCTTCGGTTTCATCGGAAGCGGGATATTCCCACACAAAAATTCTTGTAGTATCCAATGCGCGGAAAAAGTCTATGGAGAAAACGGAATCGGTGTTATACATCGGCAGCAAAACGCGGTCAAAATCCTTTGTAATTGTCCAGTGTTTTTTTATGCGCTTTTTTATATCGTAAGTTTTGCCAATATAGACCTGCTTATATTCGTCAAGAACCATGATATAAAAGCCTTCCAAGCCATCGCAATAGGCAAGTTTGCGGATTTCGTGAAAGCCCTTATGCCGGCAAAGGTAATTTTCCAGTTCGTTATTAAAGTCTTCTTTAGAAAGAGAAGCAAAATACTTCATATTGAGGTCGTAATTTTGCAGGCACACCTTGCGATATTCTTCGCACCATTCCTGACTGTATTTTGTGTGGGTGCTGTCCGCATAGGCATTTTGTGCCACAAGGGAATTGAACGCAGGCAGCGACGGTCTTGTGTTCGGCAGGGCAAATTCGTCGCGTACAAGCTTGAACGAGTACTTGTGCTTTTGCAGATTTTCTCCGAAGTGGGTTACACGTTCCATGGTGTTTCCTCCTTAACTGAATTTTCTATATCGAACAGGCTCCACGGATATTCCGCAGGGGGCAGGGAGCGGGCGCAGACCACCTTGCCGCTTTTCGGGTCTTTGTACGAAAGACGAAAGCTCCAAAGGGCGGTTTCGCAGCGGTTGTCCCGGCTGCCGTATTTGCCGTCCCCCAAAAGGGGCATTTTTCGTCCGGCGAACTGCACCCGAATTTGGTGGGTTCGCCCGGTGAGCAGCCGAACGAGCACCAGCGAGCAGACCTTGCCGTCGTGCTCAAGCGTTTTGAGCACCCGGTAGTCGAGGGCGGCTTTCTTCACCCCGCGGCGTTCCCGCTTGACGATAAAAACCTTGTTTTTCTGCGAATCTTTGAAGAGCAAATCCTCAAAATGCCCCTGCGGCTCATCCGGAACGCCGCTTACCACCGCAAGGTACTCTTTCTCAAAGCCGTTTCGTTCCTGAATCAGCCTTGAAAAATCCGCGGCGGCGGCGCTTGACTTCGCAAGGAGCATAACGCCGCCGGTTCCCCGGTCAAGTCGGTGAACGAGATAGCACTGCACCCCGAGCTGCAGCGAAAGTGCGGTTACAATGTCCTCGCCGCCGGGAGCGGGCTCGGAGAGCAGGGAGGCGGGCTTTTCCGCTACGGCGGCGACCCTGTCCTCATATAAAATTTTAATCAAAGGGCAGCGCCCTCCTTTCCTGTGCGGTTTTTGTCCGAAGCCTTGCAAAATGGCAAAAACGGTATTATAATATACACAATACCGACCATTTACGAAGAAGGTGTTTTTGTTGTCCGAAGCACGCGACAGCGGAATGTCCGCTCTGATAAATCCAGAGGACAGAGAAGAATACTATAAGCCTTTGGGTATAGAAAAGAAAATCGAAAGCAGAAAAATCATTCTCGTGGGGCGCAGCCGCTGCGGAAAGACCACTCTTATCCGCCGCCTGCACAATCTTGATATGCAGTATCACAAGACCCAGTCCATAGAGGCGTGGTCGGATGCCATTGATACCCCCGGCGAATACACCGATACGCCCTTTTTCAGCCGCGGTGCGGCGATTACGCCCGCATACGACGCGGACATAGTCTGCTTCTGCCACGACTGCGGGAACGATATATGCCGTCTGCCGCAGATGTTCTCCATGAGCTTCGCGCGCCCGGTTATCGGCATAGTTACCAAGGCGGACACCGAGGACACTCCCACGGAGCAGGCGATAACCTTTCTCGAAAACGCAGGCGCACGGCGAATTGTCATCACCAGCGCCCTCACCGGCAGGGGAATTGAAGAACTTATCGACCTTGTGAACACCATTGACCTGCACGACTATTGATATTCGCATTTCATAAGTGCGCCGCTGTCCCGCGGCGCATTTTGATTAAATGAATAATTGTGGTGTGACCGCCGTGCGGGCACATCTTTATAGTTGTGTGGCACAGCAGTAACGGGGTGCATTCTCGGCTCCCCTTACACAGGGGAGCCGAGAACCGCTTTGCAAACGCTCGGCGAAAATCTTACACAGGGGAGCCAAGTTCCCTCACCGCAGCCGCGGCAAGTTCCACTTATCTCTTTTTCTTCTTTTTGTATTTGCCGGAGCGCAGACCGTTTTTCTCCCGTTCGCCGTCGGATTTTTTGCCGGAGAGCGTGTCGCTGACCTTGGACATGGTTTCGCGCTCCAGCTTTTCCCGCTCGCGGCGCTTGCGGTTCGTCTCCTTAATATCCTCCTCGGTTGGGTGGCGCTTTTTGTGGATGGCGCGCATGAAAAAAAATGCGATGGTCATAAGGGAAGCGCTGAGAATAAAGGGAACAAGCGCGCTTATAAAGTTGTTTTTTACGGCGGAAAGCAGTATTGGACCGTAGAAAGTCATAATTTCACCTCAAAATAAAAATTGAGCGGCGCAAAGCGCCTCAGGCTGTCGAGAAAGTCCTGCGCAGCAGAGCTTTCTCGTTTCTGTGCATAGGATTATAAGCTATCGGAAAGGAAGATAGCAACGAAAGAAACCCATCAGGGGTGTCTTTCGTTTTTGTTCAAGTCAGCTTGACGGAAAACGAAGTTTTTCGACAAGCTGCGGCGCAAAGCGCCTCTTAGCTTGTAATTCAGTCGGAGCGGAGTATTTCGGCGGGAAATATCCGCGCTTTGATTATACACTTTTTTTACTTCGCTGTAAAGCAATATTGAAAGGAGGACTGTGATGTATTACCGTTCGCTGAACGAGGAGCTTCGGGAAAAATTCGGCGAAAAGCTCTATAAATTAGCTTTGGACGGCGGGTTCACCTGCCCGAACAGGGACGGCACAATCGGGAGCCGTGGCTGTACCTTCTGCCTCGGGGGGAGCGGAAGCTTCGCCGAGGGACAGTGCGCCTCCGCATCGGAGCAGATAGAGCGCGCCAAGCGCCGGGTGGAAAAGAAAAATCCCTCCGGAAAATACATAGCGTATTTTCAGAGCTATACGAACACCTACGCCCCTGTAAAGCGGCTTGAGGCGCTTTTCGGCGAGGCGCTTGCCCACCCGGATATTGCCGCCCTCTCCGTGGGAACACGCCCGGACTGCCTGCCGCCGGAGGCTTTGGAGCTGCTGGCGCGCCTCAATAAGATAAAGCCCGTTTGGGTGGAACTCGGCTTGCAGACTATCCACGAGCAAACCGCGGAGAAAATCCGCCGGGGATATGACCTTTCCGTGTTCGACAAAGCGGTGAAGGACTGTAAAGCGGCAGGACTTTACACTGTGGTTCACATGATAATCGGGCTGCCGGGCGAAACGCCGGAAATGGCGGCGCAGACCGCCGATTACATCGGCAAAAGCGGCGCCGACGGCATAAAGCTTCAGCTTCTTCACGTTCTTCGTGGAACCGATATGGCGGAGCAGTACGCCGCCGGGGAATTTGAGGTTATGGGCATGGAGGAATATATTTCCGCCTTGGAGGAGTGCGTTCGGCGTCTGCCGCCGCAGATGACAATTCACAGGCTCACCGGGGACGGCGACAAAAAATATTTGATTGCGCCCCTGTGGTCGGCGGATAAAAAGCGGGTGCTCAATGCGGTGAACGGAGCTTTTCGCCGCGACAACGTGGTTCAGGGGGAACATTATGAGATATAAAAGCGTGATTTCGGCGCGGTTTGTAAGCCGCCCCAACCGCTTTATCGCGGTGGCGGAGCTTGACGGCAGGGAGGAAATCTGCCATGTGATGAACACCGGAAGAATGAGGGAGCTGCTTGTGCCCGGTGCGGAAATTTTCCTGCTGCCCGCGGAAAATCCCGCCCGCAAGACCAAATTTGACCTTGTGGCTGTGCGCCGCAAAGACGAAATCGTGAACATAGACAGCCTTGCTCCGAACAGGGTCGCCGCAGAATATATTCCCACCCTCTTTCCCGGCTATAAGCTGATAAAACCGGAAACAAAGTTCGGGAACAGCCGCTTTGATTTTTACATAGAGGATAATTTCGACAAAATATTCCTTGAAGTAAAAGGAGTCACCCTAAATCGGGACGGAATCGCCATGTTTCCGGACGCACCCACCCTTCGCGGAGCGAAGCACCTGCGGGAGCTTGCCGCCGCAAGGGCGCAGGGCTACCGTGCCGCGGTGCTGTTCGTAATAGCTATGAAAGGAATATTTTCTTTCGCACCGAACAGGGAAACCGACCCGGATTTTGCAGACGCACTTCTTGAAGCGGCGAGAGCGGGAGTGGAAATTTATGCGGCGGACTGCCGCGTGGAGCCGGACTTTATTGCGGCGGAGAACAAAATTCCCGTTTGCCTTGAATAAAACTCTTGCAAAAGCCGCAGATTTGTGGTAAATTATATAGGAATAAGCCGGTGTGATGGAATTGGCAGACGTGACGGACTCAAAATCCGTTGGTAGCGATACCGTGTGGGTTCGACCCCCATCACCGGTACCAACAAAAAACCGCTTGATTAAGCCAAAATCAAGCGGTTATTTTTATGCAAAAACACATATTGTAACACCCTCGGCGCGAGCCTCGGCTTCGCTGTGCTCACAGTGCTGATTTTGTGCACGGCGGCGGGAGCGCTTAGCCTTCCCCTTGGGGAAGGTGGCGCGGTGCGGCGCTGCGCCGCACCGTGACGGATGAGGGCAGCCCGCCGTGGGCGGGCTTAACTTCTGCGCCTCGCACTTCGGCAACATCAGCGTACGGCGCGGGAGCGCCCTCGCCGAGCTAACCGCGGCTCAGCCGCGGCGCAAAGCTTGCGCCTTGCACTGCGGCATTAAAATAAATAACCTCAGCTGGCACGAAGTGCCTTTGGCGG
>USFO01000021.1 GCA_900553955.1 uncultured Oscillospiraceae bacterium | reverse complement strand
CGCAAAAATAAAGGAGAACATTCATAGTGCTGCAAATACAGAACATTAAGAAAAAGTTCGTAACCGGCGATTTAACGCAGGTTGCACTTGATGGAGTTTCGCTGAATCTGCGCGACAACGAATTTGTTGCGATTTTAGGTCCGAGCGGCAGCGGCAAAACAACGCTGCTCAATATCATCGGCGGACTTGACAGATACGACAGCGGCGATTTGATTATCAACGGAATTTCCACGAAAAAGTATAAAGACCGCGACTGGGATTCTTACCGAAACCACACCATAGGCTTTGTGTTCCAGAGCTACAACCTGATTCCGCACCAGACGGTGCTCTCCAATGTGGAGCTGGCGCTGACAATCTCCGGCGTTTCCCGCAAGGAACGCCGCCGCAGAGCCATAGAGGCGCTGGAGCGTGTGGGGCTTGGCGAACAGATTCACAAGCGCCCGAACCAGATGTCCGGCGGACAGATGCAGCGCGTGGCAATAGCCCGCGCACTCGTCAACGACCCGGATATTCTGCTTGCGGATGAACCCACCGGCGCACTTGATACCGAAACCTCTATACAGGTAATGGATTTACTTAAAGAAGTGGCAAAGGATCGCCTTGTGGTTATGGTAACCCATAACCCGGAGCTTGCGGAGCAGTATGCCACGCGAATAGTCCGCCTGAAGGACGGCAAAATCCTCGGCGACACTATGCCATATGATGTGGCGGAAGAAAAGCTTGCTCCGCCGGAGCATAAAAATATGGGCAAATCCTCCATGTCGTTCTGGACGTCACTTGCGCTGTCGTTCAATAACCTCAGCACCAAAAAGGCACGCACACTGCTCACCGCGTTCGCCGGTTCCATCGGAATTATCGGAATTGCGCTGATTTTGTCCATTTCCACTGGCGTAAACGACTATATTGCCAACATTCAGAAGGACACAATGGTTTCGTACCCGATTACCATTGACGCGCAGACCTTTGACCTTTCCTCCGTTCTCTCAATGGGCAAAAACAATACGGAAAACGATGACGGCGAAGCCTCGCACAGCCTTGACGGCGTGTATTCCGACCCGCGCGACATAGAAATGGCTTCCGCCATGACCACAAGCCTTACGGAAAACAACCTTACCGAGTTCAAAAAGTACCTCGACAATCCGGAAAGCGATATTCACAAACATATCGGCGAAAACGGAATTGTTTATTCCTATGATACGAAGTTCGGCGTGTATACCTTTGACCCGGACGGCAAGTTCGTGAATACCGACGGCAGCACGGTTGATGATACCCGCAGTACTATGGCAAGCAGTATGGGTGTTATGTCACAGATGTACTCATCTTTTGACAACGGCAACTTCAAGGAGCTGCTGCCGGGGCAGGACGGCGAGCTTATAAGCCCGGCTGTTAAGGAAAGCTACGATGTTATATACGGCGACTGGCCTTCCGCCTACGATGAAGTTGTCCTTGAGGTGAACAGGAATAACGAGATTCCCGCATCCACGCTCTACGAGCTTGGAATGCTGCCCTCTGCCGAATACAAAGACGTTATGGATAAAATCAAAGCCGGCGAGGAGGTTAGCGTTGAGCAGAAAAAGTGGAGCTTTGAGGAAATTTGCAGCACAAAGCTTTATATGATTCCTGCCTGCGACACTTATGTGAAGAACGAGTTCGGCCATTATGAGAGCATCGGCGACAACATGAACAAAATGGAAAGGCTTGAGGATTCTGCCTTGCAGCTTAAAATCGTGGGCATTGTGCGTTCCACCGACGATGCGGATTACGACCCCATGACGAGTCCATTCGGCTACACAAAGGCGCTGACCGACTACATCATCGCCTACACCGACCGCTCCGAAGTGGTGAAGGCGCAGCGCGCAGACAGTGAGCATAATGTAATCAACGGCGCGCAGTTTGCTCCGGCGGACGACGAAGCGAAAATCGCCGACGCGAAAGCGTACCTTGAAGATATGACTACCGAGGAAAAGGCGAACATGAGCCGTGCGATTTTGACACAGATGTATGCGGCGAACCCGCAGGGCACGCAGTCCATTGTGGATATGTCCGACGCGCAGCTTGCGGAATCCCTTGACGGAATGTTGGCGGCAGGTCAGCTTGACGATGAAGCGCTGCTGAATATCTATAATGGCTATATTTCCCCAGGCAGCTATGACGACAACATGGCGGCGTTCGGCGTTGTAAGCCTTGATGCGCCGTCCTCTATCAGCATCTATGCCGATACCTTCGAGGATAAGGATTCTATTTCCGACTGTATTGAGGAGTACAACAAAACCGCTTCCGAAGAGAACAAAATCACATATACCGATTATGTCGGGCTGCTGATGTCCTCCGTAACCACCATAATCAACGTAATTTCTTATGTGCTCATCGCGTTTGTGGCGGTTTCGCTTGTGGTTTCCTCCATTATGATAGGAATTATCACATACATTTCCGTGCTCGAACGCACCAAGGAAATCGGTATTCTCCGCGCAATCGGCGCATCCAAGCGGAACATTTCGCAGGTGTTTAACGCAGAAACGTTTATCATCGGGCTCTGCTCCGGCGTTATGGGAATCGGCATAACGCTGCTGCTGCTCGTCCCCGGCAACGCGATTATTCATAATCTTACAGGTTCGATGGATGTCAACGCGGTGCTGCCGGTGGGCGGCGCTGTGATACTCGTCGTGCTCAGCGTGGTGCTCACGCTTATCGGTGGACTTATCCCTGCAAAGGGCGCGGCAAACCGCGACCCGGTCGCGGCACTGAGAACGGAATAATTTAGTGCAAAAAACGCAAAAAGCAGTCCCGCAAAAAGGCGGGACTGCTTTTTTATATGCGAAAAACCGCTTGAGCATCGGCTTTTTGCGATTTGAGCACGATGGAGCGAGGATGAGCACGGAAAACAGGGAATGAGCATAGGTGAATCGGCAAACGGCGTTGGAGCGCCCTGCTGAAAGAAAGCGTTGAAGCGAAAAAGGCGGTTGGGGCAGTTCAGTTCACGGTGGTTCTCTTTTTTATTTGCTCAGCCCGAGAATGTAGCTTATTATATCATCCGGTTCCTGCGGCGGCTGTTCAAGCAGCGCTTCGAGAAATCCCTCCCGCACACCGACAGGGTAAACGTCCATTTCGGAGCAGTTCATATACTCCGTCAATGCCGTGAGCACCGCAAGACCCGGGGCAAGGGTGTGCGCCCGCTTCGGAACAATGTCGGAAAGCAGGTCGTAAGCTTCCTCCGGCTGTTCACAGATAACCCCGAGCATGGCGGAAAGGGTCTCGGTGCTCAAAGCACCGCTGTTTTTGGTGGTAAAACGGTACAGGCGGTTCACCGCCTTTGCGGTGCCGCCCATGGCGAGCAGCCTGCCTCCCGCCGGAGCAAAACCCGCCCTGGCAAGCTCGCTTTTTACGCGCCGCATAATTTCCGCGGCTTCCTCGGCGGTGGGAATTTCCCCGGAAACATACTCCTTTGCCATACGGCTGCTGCCCAAAGGAAAGCTTTTACTCTTGGTGGGACCATTTTCGTCAAAGGTAAACACCTGAAGGCTGCCGCCGCCGAGGTCGCAGCCCACGCCGCTTTTGCAGCCGGAGGCTCGCTTCAGCGCGCGGTAGTCGTAGGCGGCTTCCTCATCGCCGCTTATGCGCTTTATGTTGATTCCGGAGCGGAACGCCACTTGCTCCACCACGGAATCCGCATTTTCAATATAGCGCAGGGAGGCGGTGGAAAAGCACTCGATTTTGTCACAGCGGTAGTGGCGGCAAGCCGCCTGCTGTTCCTCAATGGCCTGTATCACATACTCGATTCCGTCCTGAGAAAGCGAGTTTCCCACGGTATTTTCGATGATGTGGGAAAAAATCGCGTTGTCGAAAATTATGCTGTAATTGTCGCCGTCCACCTCGAATATATCAAGGCGAATGGTGTTCGTCCCGAAGTCGATAATGCCGATGCGCATAAAAATTCCTCCGAATGTTTAGTGAATGTTCTCCGTAAGCTCGACTATGGCGCAAAGCGCTTCGTCGGTGAAGAAACAGATATTCCAAACGCCGTTTTTGCCGCAAAACCTGATTTTAGCGCGGTCGCCAAGGCGGAGCGGGTGCTTGTACGCAATGCGTATTCCGGAAATTTCGGCGCTTCGTGCCGCTTCCTTCGGCAGAACATCCAATGCGAAATCAAGATATGCCGTGTTGTGAACATGACCGTTGTAATCCATATCCGAACGGCGCAAGGGAAACTGCACTTCGTGCTCAAAGCTCTCTGCGGGCAGAAGCCGGTGCGCCTTTTCGGAGAAAACGGCGCGCCCCTCCGGTCGGTAGCGTTCCAGAACGGCACGGTCGGTTTTGATTATGTGGTTCGCTTTAAGGTCGAAAAGCGTAAGCTTCGCCGCCGCCTTTACGAGCACGCCGCCGTGCTCATCCGAAAGCAGAAATTCCCGGTTGGAATGTGCGGCGGCGCTTCCGTCGGAAATCCATGTTTCGATATTTATAACGTCATTATAGCGCGGCGTGCGGATAATCTCAACCCGCCACTCCGCCAAAATCCACGCAACACCGTGCATGCTGCCCTCCACGGACTCGCCCGTGACGGAGGCAGAATGGTGATCCGCCGCGTTTTCCAGTACCTTGAGAAGCGCCGAGGGAAGCATATAGCCCTTTGCGTCAAAATCGTCAATTCTTGTGACTGCTGTTTCTCTGAAAATCATTTTTTTACTCCGAATATATTTTATACGGCTATTTTAGCACAAAACACCGGAAAATGAAAAACATTTTATGACAAAGAATTAAGATATACGCCGAGTAAATCCAAGGCGGTCGCCCTCTGTGCCGGCGAACACTCGGAAAGCCGCTCGAAAAGCTCCTCCTGCCGTAGGGAAATGGGCGCCTGCTCCTCGGTGAGGATTTCGTTCGGCGTTATTTTAAGCGCGCCGCAAATGCGCAGAACGGTTTCGATTTTCATATTCACGGTGCCGCGCTCAATGTCCGCGTATGTTCTGTCGGAAAGTCCCGCCGCTTCCGCCACCTCCGCTTGGGTAAGCCCCGATTTTTTTCTGAACTGCAGAAGCTTGTTGCCGATTTGAATGGTATCGAAAATAAGCATTGTGGTTCCTCCTTCATGGCTCTATATAGGAATTTTACTTCCTAAACGCCTTGACAAATAGGAGCTACAGTGTATAATATTAGGTAGTGTGGTTCCTATTGATAGGCGAACACTAGTATACATTTTATTAAGGAGGGCAAATCGATGAAAAAAATGAGAAAGGTATTGTGCATGATTTTAACCGTCATAATGATTGTGGCAGTTTTTCCTGTTACAGCGATGGCGGAAGAAAGTGCGCTTGTTGCTTCTGGTTACTGTGGAGCTGAGGGCGACGGCAGTAACCTGAAATGGAGTCTCGACGACAAGGGTACGCTTACCATAAGCGGAACAGGGGCGATGGACGATTATCAATATTATGATGAGAGTGACGGAAGTACATATGTATACCACAAATCTCCATGGGCAAGTTATGCGGATGATATAAAATCTGTAGTATTCAAAGAGGGCATTACCGAAATAGGAAATTACGCTTTTGCTGCATGTAAAAAGCTGGAACGCAGTATTGTATTGCCTGAAAGCATTGAAAGAATAGGTGAATTTGCATTTAATGGATGCGCCGGAGTTACTGGTGAACTTGTAATACCGCATGGAGTTAAGAATATAGGCACAGCTTCTTTTTATGGTACAGGTATTACGGGAGTTACTATAAATTGTGAAAAAGGCATTGACGGAACAACACTTAACAGTGAAAGTATTAAGAAAATAACTGTACCTGAAAGTAACCAAGCTTATTCCACAGACGGAAATATGCTTTATGATAAGGATAAAACAAAAGTAATAATGTCGATAAATAAGGCAGGGATTATCGAAACAATTCCAGATAGCGTAACAACAATAGGCGAATTTGCGTTTGCCTATCGTAATATTGGGGCTGGTGGAGATTTGATAATACCGGACAATATTAGAACAATAGAAAGAGGGGCATTTTATAGGTGCAAAGGCTTCTCTGGAAGTTTAGTAATTTCTGAAAATGTTGAAAATATAGGTGCGATGGCGTTTGCAACAGATGATTTATCAAATATAAAAGACATAAAAGTAAGCGATAGCAATAATTATTTCAAAACAGATGGCGATATACTGTATAGCAAGGACGGTAAAAAACTGATTTTTGGATTAGGTAGATATAATAAAACTATAAAAATCCCTGAGGGCGTGGAGACTATATGCGCAAGCGCTTTTGAAGATGGATTTGGATTTGTAGGCAAACTTAAAATACCGAAAACTGTTACTGAAATAGAGGCAGATGCTTTTGGTAACTGTTGGGGAATTGAGGGTGTCTATTTTGAGGGCGATGCTCCTGCGGTAGTGGGATATAAAACCTCGATGGAATTACCATCTTTCCCGAATATCACTCTTTATTATGTTGAAGGCAAATCTGGTTGGACAAGCCCGACATGGAACGGATATATGACCGCAAAATGGAACAATGAAGAGGAAAACAAACCCGAAGACATTGAAGATACTAATGATAAAAAAGATGATGTAATTTACATTGGAATAAATGGAAAGGATGAAGAAAAGAATCCTAACACTGGTGCACAAGTACCGAGCGAATTTGTGACTGGTGTTGTGATTGCCACGGTTTGCACCGGAGCATACATTGTTTCTAAAAAACGTCATTGATTTCTTAAATATGCCAAAAAGAGGAGCCCTCCGCCGCGGAGGGCTTCTTTTTTCCCCTCCGTTCAAAAATTTTTTACACAAAAATGCCTCGGTAAAATTGTAAATGCGCGGCGGCGGTGGTATAATAAATATGAATATGTAAATATACACGGACTCGCATAAAGAAAAGGAGAAAGCTATGCAGGATATTTTGATAATCGGCGGAGGCACGGCGGGGCTGACCGCGGCAATATACGCAAGGCGTGCGGGGCTTTCCTGCACGGTGTTCGAGGGCGGCACCCCCGGCGGCAAAATCGTCGCTTCGCCGGAGGTGGCAAACTATCCGGCCATGCCGAAGGTTTCCGGCTTCGACTACGCCATGGCGCTGCTCAAGCAAGTGCAGGAGCTGGGCGCGGAAATAGTGTACGAATCGGTAACCGGAGCGGACATTTGCGGCAAGATAAAGCGTCTTCACACCGCAAACGGAGAATACGAGGGCAAGACCGTTATTATTGCGAACGGCGCTTCCCGCAAAAAGCTCGGCTGCAAGGGCGAGGCGGAGTTCGAGGGACGCGGAGTTTCCTACTGCGCCACCTGCGACGGCGCATTCTTCCGGGGCAAGGCCGTCGCCGTGGTGGGCGGCGGAGATACCGCCTTCGAGGATGCGGCATACCTTGCGGGAATATGCAGCAAGGTCTATCTCATTCACAGAGGGGACAGCTTCACCGCGTCGGACGTGCTGCAAAAGCCGGTGCTCGAAAATAAAAATATCACGGTGCTCACCAATTCCGAGGTGAGCGAGGTGAGCGGAGAAAGCTCCGTGAACACCGTTACCGTTCGCAGCAGAGCAAACGGCAGCGAAGCGAAAATCGCGGTTTCCGCAGTGTTCGTCGCAGTGGGCGTGGCGCCGGATAACGCGATTTTCGGCGAAGCGGTAAAGCTTGACAACAGGGGCTACATCATCGCCGGAGAGGACTGCCTTACCGGAACGGAGGGCGTTTTCGTCGCCGGAGATACCCGCGAAAAGCAGCTCAGACAGCTTGTGACCGCCGCGGCGGACGGCGCTGTTGCCGCCACCGCAGCATTCAGATACATTAAAAAGAACTTTTAACGGCGGAGGCAAAAATATGAGGAACTACGAGGAAGAAATAAAGGCGCGGGTTGAATTTATCCGCAAAAAAATGGAAGAGGCGCACGCCGACGGCCTTGTTTTCGGTAATTCCGGCGGAAAGGACAGCGCCCTTGTGGGAATTCTTTGCTCCATGGCGACGAAAAACCTGCTTGCCGTGGCAATGCCCTGCAATTCAAAGCGCAACTATGGTGAGGATTTGGACGACGCCACCGCTTTGGCGCAGAACTTCGGCATAGATATGATAACGGTTGACCTGACCGAAACCCGCAGCAGCATAATTTCAGCCGCGGGCACGGAGCTTTCCGACGCGGCAAAGGCAAACATTGCGCCGCGCCTTCGAATGACCACGCTTTACGCCGTTGCACAGACCCGCAACGCGCTTGTGGTCGGCACCGGCAATCGCAGCGAGGGATATATGGGCTACTTTACCAAATGGGGCGACGGCGCATATGACCTTGACCCTATAGCCGACCTTACTGCGACGGAAATCTTCGATTTCCTGCGCTACCTTAATGCGCCGAAGAACATCATCGAGAAAGCACCTTCTGCAGGACTGTTCGAGGGACAGACCGACGAAAAGGAAATGGGCGTTACCTATAAGGCCATCGACGAGTACATTATGACCGGAAAAACCGATCCGGAATCTCAGGCAATTATCGAGCGCTACCACAGAAATTCCGAACACAAGCGCCGTATGCCCGCGGTTTTCGGCAACTGACATTTTAACGGAGGATGACAATGGGAGTTAAACAGGAATTTATTCAGATTTTTCAGGACAATATAAAAAGACCGGGAGCTGAAGCTCTTTTGCAGTGGCTTGTTTCCACGGATTTCTTTATTGCTCCGGCTTCTACGAAATACCACTGCGCCTTCGAGGGCGGGCTTGCGCTGCACAGCCTTAATGTATATAAAATTCTCAAGCGCCGCTGCGACGAATACAGCCCCGGCAAATATTCCGATGAAACCATTGCTATTTGCGGGCTGCTCCACGATATTTGCAAGGCGAATTTCTATTCCATAAGCACCCGCAACGTGAAAAACGAGCGCGGTCAGTGGGAGCAGCGCCCCTACTACACCGTGGAGGATAAGTTCCCATTCGGACACGGCGAAAAATCCGTCTTTATTGTGGAACGCTGTATGCGCCTTATGGAGGAGGAGGCGGTGGCAATCCGCTGGCACATGGGCGGCTTTGACGAAACGGCTCGCGCCGGCGGCTTTACCATAAGCCACGCCTACGAGCAATATCCGCTTGCGGTGCTGCTCCACCTCTCCGACCTTGAGGCCACCTACCTTGCGGAGCAGGGACAGAACGCTCTGCACCAAAACGGTTAAAGGAGGAAGAACTATGACTCCCGAAAGACTTTGGGAAGCGTTTTGCGACCACAACCTTGACCTTGACCCGTATAATCTTACATACACCGCATGGCAGTTTCTCGACGGAAAAAAGGGCTGCGACAGGCTTGCCTCCCTTGTTCGGGCGAAGATAAAAACCGCCACCTCAAGCCTTGTGAAAATCTTTGAGCTTGACGGAACCGAGCTTCCCAAGGAGGGGGACTATTCCGTTATTATGGACAGCGAGGAGGACGCTCTGTTTATCATAAAAAACAAAAGCGTAGTGGTAAACAAATTCTGCGACGTGGGCGAGGATATAGCCTATAAAGAGGGCGAGGGCGACCAGACTCTCGAATATTGGCGCAAGGCTCACGAAAAATATTTCCGCGAACAGTGCGAGGAATACGGCATTGAGTTTTCCGAGGATATGGAAGTAATAACAGAGGAATTTGAGCTTATTTTCCAATAAACCGCTGATTCGGCAGACGCATAGGCAAGCCGAAGCGATAGAGGTAAGCTCACTGTGAAACTGCATATTCCGATGTAATTCATATTTCCGCAAACGCAGCTTCAAAGGGCGAAAAGAACCCGAATACAGGCGCACCGGAAATGAACACCGCGGTGCTCGTGCTCATGGCGGCGGTGCTCGTGCTCAAAAAGCGCGGATAATAAAATAAACGACATTCCAACTTTTTCTGTTTATTGTAATCAGCCGAAATCCCCTTCGCGCGGTCAGCGCGAAGGGGATTTTGCTCTGTAAATACACGAAATTCGCGGGTTCCTGAGTGTTGACAGAGGGGCGATATTGTGGTAAAATATAATTTACGAAATCGAACAAATGTTTATAAAAGATAAGGGGGCGGCACATTGGATTTTAAGCTTGTATCTCCGTTCAAGCCCACGGGCGACCAGCCACGGGCGATAGAGAAGCTCGTTGAGGGAATAGAGCGCGGCGACAGGGAACAGACCCTGCTTGGCATAACCGGTTCGGGAAAAACCTTTACCATGGCAAGCGTAATAGAGAAGATAAACCGCCCGACCATAGTGCTTTCTCACAACAAGACTCTGGCGGCGCAGCTTTGCAGCGAGTTCAAGGAGTTCTTTCCGGAAAATAGGGTGGAATACTTCGTTTCCTACTACGATTACTATCAGCCGGAGGCGTATATAGCCTCCACCGACACATATATAGAGAAAACCTCCGACATAAACGACGAAATAGAGAAGCTGCGCCACTCGGCGACGGCGGCACTTTCGGAGCGGCGGGATGTTATCATAGTCGCCTCCGTTTCGTGCATATACACCTTGGGCGACCCTATCGACTACCGCACCATGGTTATTTCCCTGCGCCCCGGAATGAAAAAGGACCGTGACGAAATAGTAAAGCAGCTTGTGAATATGCAGTACGAACGGAACGATATGGCGGTTCTGCGAAACAAGTTCCGTGTGCGGGGGGATGTAATCGAAATCTGCCCGGCGTACAGTGATGATACTCTTATCCGCATAGAGCTTTTCGGCGACGAGGTGGACAGGATAAGCGAAATAAACACCGTCACCAGCGAGGTGAAAAGCCAGCTCAATCATATTGCCATATATCCGGCGTCGCACTATATAGTTCCCAAAGAAAAAATGGAAAAAGCTATTTTGGAAATTGAAAGGGAATGTGAAGAGAGGGAAAAATATTTTAAGGACAACGGCAAATTCATCGAAGCGCAGCGCATTTCCGAGCGCACCCGCTACGATGTGGAAATGATGAACGAGGTGGGCTTCTGCAAGGGCATAGAGAACTATTCCCGCATACTTTCGGGAAGGGAGCCCGGCTCCTGCCCGACCACACTTTTGGACTATTTCCCGGATGATTTTGTGATGTTCATAGACGAGAGCCATGTCACTCTGCCGCAGGTGCGCGCTATGTCCGGCGGCGACCGTTCCCGCAAGGAAAACCTAATAAATTACGGCTTCCGCCTGCCCTCCGCCATAGATAACCGCCCGCTTACCTTCGATGAATTTCAGGGCAAGCTCAACCAGGTGGTGTATGTAAGCGCCACCCCCGGCGAATTTGAACGCAGCCGCAGCACACAGCTTGTGGAGCAGGTTATACGCCCCACGGGACTGCTCGACCCGGAGATAAGCGTTCGCCCGGTGGAAGGGCAAATAGAGGATTTGCTTTCGGAAATCAATACGAGAATTGAAAAGGGCGAACGCACCCTCATAACAACCCTGACGAAGAAAATGGCGGAAAATCTGACGGAATACCTTGTGGGAATGGGCATAAAGGTGCGGTATATGCACCATGATATTGATACCATAGAGCGTATGGAGATAATCCGCGACCTGCGCCTTGGCGAATTTGACGTGCTCTGCGGAATAAACCTGCTGCGCGAGGGACTTGATATTCCCGAGGTCAGCCTTGTGGCCATTTTGGACGCGGACAAGGAGGGCTTTTTGAGAAGCGAAACCTCGCTTATTCAGACCATAGGCCGCGCGGCGCGAAACGCCGAGGGCAAGGTCATTATGTATGCGGATACGGTGACGGACAGCATGGAGCACGCCATTAGGGAAACGGAGCGCCGCCGCAAAATCCAGGACGAATACAATAAGGAGCACGGCATAGTTCCGCAGACCATAAAAAAGGATGTTCGGGATATAATCGAAATTTCCAGCCACAAGGGCGACGATAAAAACGGCCGCCGGATGAGCTATCGGGAAACCGAGGAGGAAATAAAGAGACTTACGGCGGAGATGAAAGCCGCCTCGAAGATACTTGAATTTGAGCACGCGGCATATCTGCGCGACAGAATAAAAAAGCTGCGCGAGCAAATGGAGGATGTACAGTATGAATCAAAATTCCATAGTCATAAAAGGCGCAAGGGAACACAATCTTAAAAATATAGATCTCGAAATACCGAGGGACAAGCTTGTTGTGTTAACCGGACTTTCCGGCTCCGGAAAAAGCTCCCTTGCCTTTGATACTATTTTCGCCGACGGTCAGCGCAGATATATGGAGAGCCTTTCCTCCTACGCAAGGCAGTTCCTCGGAATGATGGAAAAGCCGGATGTGGATTCCATAGACGGACTTTCCCCGGCAATTTCCATTGACCAGAAAAACACGAGCAAAAACCCGCGCTCCACAGTGGGCACGGTTACGGAGATATACGACTATCTCCGTCTGCTCTATGCGAGAATAGGTATTCCGCACTGCCCGGTCTGCGGCAGAGAGATAAAGCAGCAGACCATAGACCAAATCGTAGATAAAATTTTGGAGCTGCCGGAGGGCACGAAAATTCAGCTTCTTGCGCCGGTGATACGCGGGCGAAAGGGCGAGCATATAAAGGAGCTTGACGCGGCGCGCCGGGGCGGCTTTGTGCGGGCGCGCATTGACGGCAGCATTTATGACCTTTCCGAAGACATAAAGCTTGACAAAAACAAAAAGCACACCATAGAAATCATAGTCGACCGCCTGATAATTCGTCCTGACATAGCCTCCCGCCTTACGGACTCCCTTGAAACCGTTATGGCGCAGAGCGGCGGGCTTGCGGTGGTGAATGTAATTGACGGCGAGGACATGACCTTTTCACAGAACTACGCCTGCCCGGAGCACGGAATTTCCATAGAGGAGCTGACTCCCCGTATGTTCTCGTTCAATAACCCATTCGGCGCCTGTGAAAAATGCACCGGCCTCGGTGTTTTTATGCGGGTGGATCCGAACCTTGTCATTCCGAACAAAAACCTGTCCGTTCGGGAGGGGGCGATTCACGCCAGCGGATGGTACTATTACGAGGGCGGCATAGCGCAGAACTATTACGATGCTTTGGCGGAGGAATACGGATTTTCCCTTGACGTTCCGGTAAAGGATTTGCCGAAGGAGGCTCTTGATGTAATCCTCTACGGCACAAAGGGCAAAAAGCTGCGGGTAAAGCGCGAAAGCGACAGTATGCACGGCTATATCACCACGGATTTCGAGGGCGTTGTGAACAATTTGGAGCGCCGCTTCCGGGAAACCGGCAGTGAATGGATGAAAGAGGAAATAGCTCTGCAAATGCGGGCGGTGGATTGCCCGGAATGTCACGGCGAACGCCTGAAAAAAATATCCCTCGGCGTGACGGTCGCAGGGAAAAATATCAGCGAGCTTTCAAAAATGTCCGTAAAGCAGGCGCTGGATTTTGTGGAGAATATGCAGCTCACCGAAAGAGAGAGGGTGATTTCCCACCTGATTTTGAAAGAGGTCAAGTCGCGCCTGGGCTTTTTGAAAAATGTGGGTCTTGAATATCTGACTCTTTCACGGGGAGCGGCGACCCTCTCCGGCGGCGAGGCGCAGAGAATACGCCTTGCCACGCAGATAGGCTCGTCGCTTATGGGAGTTCTCTATATTCTCGATGAACCAAGCATAGGGCTTCATCAGCGGGATAACGAAAAGCTTATTGCCACGCTGAAGCGCCTGCGCGACCTCGGTAACACGGTTATAGTGGTTGAGCACGACACCGATACCATGCTCGCTGCCGACCATATTGTGGATATAGGCCCCGGAGCGGGAGTTCACGGCGGAAGAGTGGTATGCTCCGGCACGGTGGAGGATATAATAAGCTGTCCGGAGTCCGTTACCGGCGCATATCTTTCCGGAAGAAAGAGGATTGAAATTCCAAAGCACCGCCGGGAGGGAAACGGTAAGAAAATCATTGTCCGCGGCGCTTCGGAGAACAATCTGCGGCATATTGACGCAGAATTCCCCCTCGGAACATTCTGCGTAGTGACCGGCGTTTCCGGATCCGGCAAAAGCTCCCTTGTAAACGAGATACTTTATAAAACTCTCGCAAGGGATTTGAACGGTGCAAAGTCCGTTCCCGGCAAATGCGACGCCGTGGAGGGCGAAGAAAATCTCGATAAGGTTATCTGCATCGACCAGTCGCCCATCGGGCGCACGCCGCGTTCCAACCCGGCGACTTACACCGGAGTTTTCACCGATATACGCAACCTCTTTGCAGAAACGGCGGAGTCAAAGGCGCGGGGCTATAATTCCGGCAGGTATTCGTTCAACGTAAAGGGCGGCCGCTGCGAAGCCTGCGAGGGCGGCGGCATTATCGAGATTGAAATGCACTTTTTGCCGAACATTTTTGTTCCCTGCGAGGTGTGCAAGGGCAAACGCTACAACCGGGAAACCCTTGAGGTACATTATAAGGACAAAAATATCAGCGATGTGCTGAATATGACGGTGGAGGAAGCCCTTGTTTTCTTTGAGAATGTGCCGAAAATCCGCCGCAAAATCGAAGTTCTGCAGGAGGTGGGACTGGGATATGTCACCCTCGGTCAGTCGGCGACCACCCTCTCCGGCGGCGAAGCGCAGAGAGTGAAGCTCGCCACGGAGCTTTCCAAGCGCCCCACCGGAAAGACGGTTTACATTTTGGACGAGCCGACAACGGGACTTCACACCGCGGATGTTCACAAGCTGATTGACGTTCTGCAAAAGCTGGTGGACGGCGGCAACACGGTAATTCTGATTGAGCATAATCTCGATGTCATCAAGGTGGCGGACTATATCATCGACCTCGGACCGGAGGGCGGCGACGGCGGCGGCACGATTGTGGTTTCCGGTACGCCGGAAAAGGTTGCCGCCTGCAAAAAATCCTATACCGGCAAGTTCCTGAAGCCCATTTTGGAGCAGAAAAAGTGACAAATCGGAGCGAAAACGCAAAAAATGCGTTTCTGCTCCGATTTTTTTCAAAATATTTGCTCAAAAGCCTGTAAAAATGAGAAGGAATATGTTATGATAAAGTATAAACATATTAAAAAGGAGAGAACTCCAATGTCCGAACAGGTAATTTTCAGAAATCAGGCTTTCGGCGGCTTCAACAAAGAAGAAGTCCTTAAATATATAGATTCGCTCAATGCGAAGCATACGGAGGAGCAGACCAGACTTGACGAGGAAAACAGGGGTCTTTCTTCTCAAATAACCGACCTCAAAATAAAAACCGAGGAGGGCGAAAAAAGCTTTAACGAGCTTATGTCCGCATACAACGAAATGCGCGAGCATTATATGATGCTCAAGACCCGCTGCGACAATCTTGAAAGCGACAACGCAAAGCTTAAAACCCGCTGCGAAATTGCGGAAAAGGAGCTTTGCATAGAGAAAGAGCTTAACAAGCAGCTTGAGGATAAGATTGAGCAGGAACGCCAAAAAGCCGATGAGCATGCGGCTGAGGAAAAGCGGCTTGTTGCCGCCATGACCGAAATGGGCGATTCCGCAAGGGTGATGCTCAGCGGTGCCAAGAACAATGCTCAAAGCATAATAAACGATGCTCAAGCCTCTGCGGAGGGCATAAATGCAGAAATCGACAGCTTCTGTAAGGAGCTTGAAAAGACGAAGGCGTTTATGCAGGATTCTCTTTCCGTGCTCATTCAGCGCCTTGAGTACATAGGCAAATCCGCTTCTGCGGCGAAGATAGCGGCGGAGGGAAAGACGTCTAAATGCGATGAAATTCAGACCGAGTACGAAAAAATGGTGACGGAAGCGAACGGCAGGGTGGAAGCCTTCAAAAACCGCTTTTTTCAGTGACCCGCCGCAGCCCGTAACAGAGGTTCAAAGCGCAGCGGGCGGCGCAGAAGGCGGTACTCAAAGCATTGTATGCCAAAAGCCGAGGGAGCTTGTCCCACGGCCGCCGGCGAAAATCGTTCTGCGGCGAAAGCGCAGCTTTGCAGACGAAATAAAAAGCCTGCTCAGGGCAATAATACACAGATTTTGAAAGCAGCGCCGAATGAAATATTTCGGCGCGCTGACAGTTAAGGAGAAAATATGGATAAGCTTAAAATATCCTGCCCCTGTCTTTTCGGCTTGGAAAGCGTGCTTTCCGGCGAAATGAAGCGTATGGGCGCAGAAAATATAGTCGCGGAGGACGGCCGCGTTACATTCGAAGGAAGCTTTGAGGACGCGGCGCGTGCAAACCTTCGCCTGCGCACCGCGGAGCGCGTGCAAATCATAGTTGCGGAATTTACCGCGCGCAGCTATGAGGAGCTGTTCCAAGGGACGCTTGCCGCACCATGGGAGGAATTTATCGGGCGCAAGGATGCGTTTCCGGTAAAGGGCAGAACGGTAAAAAGTCAGCTTTACAGTATGTCGGATTGCCAGTCGATTATAAAAAAGGCGGTTGCAAAGCGCCTTGAGGGCGTTTATCACCAGAGCTGGTTTGAGGAAACAGGCGCAACGGTTCAAATTCAGTTTATGCTGCTGAAGGACAGGGTGATGCTGCTTCTCGATACCTCCGGCATAGGGCTTCACAAGCGCGGCTACCGCCGCAATTCCGTGGAGGCTCCCATCAAGGAGACCATCGCCGCGGGTATTGCCGACCTTGCCCATGTGTACCCGGACAGCGTGGTTTGCGACCCTATGTGCGGCAGCGGCACGCTGATGATAGAATCCGCGTTGAAAGCCATGAATATTGCCCCCGGAATAAACCGCCACTTTGCGGCGGAGCAGTGGGGTTGCTTCCCGGCGGAGGCTTGGCAGCGCCAGCGCAGCGCCTGCCTTGACGAAATTAGTCACGATGCACCGTTTGAGGCGTTCGGCTCGGATATTGACCCGGAGGCGGTGCGCCTTACCATGGAAAATGCGGCGAATGCAGGCGTTGCAAGCCGCATCCATGTGGAACAGCGGGATATGAGGAATTTTGAATTTCCGCAGGCGGAGCGACGCCTGATTATGCTGTGCAACCCGCCCTACGGCGAGCGCATACTTGATGTGAAAGAGGCGGAGGAGCTATACCGCGCCCTTGGCAGACTGTGCGAACCGGCGCCGGGCAGAAGCTTCAATATAATCTCTCCCCACGATGAATTTGAAGCACTATTCGGCAGAAAGGCGGATCGCCGCCGCAAGCTCTATAACGGCATGATTAAATGCCAGCTCTATATGTATTTCAAATAAACTTAGTTTTTACTAATGAGGTTTTACTGCGGTCGCCTTTTAAGCAACCGTTTTTGCTATCTTTTAATGAAAAGCTTGACATAAATCATAAATTTAAGTTAAAATGATGATGAATAAGCGGCGGAGCGGTACCGCTCCCATTCTTTACACAGTAAAGAATGATGTGTTCTGTTTGCAAGCGGCAATAACAGCCTTTCGGCTGATTGCAAATATAGAAAAAGAAAAATAAGGAGGAAATTTCAATGAAGAAATTCCTGTCATTATTGCTTGCGGCAATGATGATATTTTCCGTACTGCCGACGGCGGCGCTTGCCGACGGCATGAAAACCCTTGACATGGCGCCCGTGGGCGAGGTTTCCACCCCGGCGGAGGAACCGACACAGCTGGCAGAACCCGCGCAGCCCGCCGAGCAGGAACAGCCCGCCGCACCTGCGGAAGAACCCGCCGAGCAGGAACAGCCTATTGCGGATGACGGAGCAGTGCTTATTAAGAATTTGGTCGTTTCAAAGCCGGGAACAAAGCTCGCAGATGTTGAAAAATATGCTTTAACTCCGGAGTTTGATTCAAATACAAAGGATTATACTATTGTAATACCCGATAACATAAACAATTTTTTTGTTTGGGTGGAATTATTTGGAAAGAATGATGTGGCAGAGTGCAAATATCATATACAGGACGGAAAGCTAAAGAGGACAGTAAAGCTTAGCAGTACAAAAGGCGCTCCATTACCTCTTTTTATTAAGATAGCAAGGATTGAAGGTAATACGGCAACAATTGTTTCTTATGACGGAAAAACAGAAGATTCTAAGACGGAATACACCCTTACGGTTAAGAGAAGAGCAACCCTTAGAAGCTTGAATTTATCAGAAAGTGCAAATCCGGGTGAAAAGATTGTGCTTTCCGAAGCATTTGATGGCAATACCACAAAATATACGGCATATATTGACAAAGATACAAAAATAAAGGTAAACGCAGTTCCGATGGCAGCCGCAGCCACGGTTACGGTAGAAGGTGCGACAGACGGAGTTTTTATTCCTAACTGGAATGAACATGCTTCTGAGATGGTTGTGGAAGTAGGCGGCGCCGGAGCAGAAGCGACCAAATATGTTGTAGTGCTTGGAGAAAAAGCGGTTTCCTTGGAAATGATTTCGGCTCCGCAAAAAACCGTGTACGCAGTAGGAGAAGTCTTTGATACT
>USFO01000020.1 GCA_900553955.1 uncultured Oscillospiraceae bacterium | reverse complement strand
TATATTTGCGAATTGCGTATTGCAAAAGCCCGCCTAAAACGGCGGGCTTTTGTGCGTATGCAGTTCGTTTTGCCGCAGAAGCAAAAAAGTTCACTTGACGGGCGGCGAGAATACGGCTATAATGAATTATCGAACATTGAAAACAGAGGCGATTTGCTCCGAGTGGTGCAGGTCGCCTTTTTTGCCGAAGGAGGTATTCAGATGAACGAAATTATCAAAGCTATGGAGGAACGCCGCAGCATAAGGAGGTTTAAACCCGATATGCCGCCGAAGGCGGAGCTTGAGCAGATTATCGAAGCGGGACTTTATGCTCCCAGTGCGAAGAATTCTCAGCCGACCTTGACCCTTGCGATTACGAATAAGGAGCTTCGGGACAGAATTTCCGACGCAAACAGAAAAATCGGCGGCTGGGATGAGGGCTTTGACCCGTTCTACGGCGCACCCGCGATTCTCATCGTGCTTGCCAAAAAGGACTGGGCAAACCGCGTCTATGACGGCAGCCTTGTTATGGGTAATATGATGCTTGCCGCGCACGCCCTCGGGCTTGGCAGCATATGGATTCACCGCGCAAAGCAGGAATTTGAAGAGCCTGAGTTCCGGCAGCTTCTCCGCGACCTCGGCATCGAGGGCGAATGGGAAGGCATCGGCCACTGCGCAGTCGGCTATGCCGATTGCGAGCAGCCTAAGGCTGCCGAAAGAAAACCCGGCAGGGTTTTCTGGGCTGAATAAGGCTTCTTTTGCCGCCGCAAATTTTCCGGTGTGATGAGTGACCTCCTCCGCAGAATTTTTAGACGGAGTCAAACTTCATTTTTCCGCCGCGCACTTGGCTGCGGCGGAAAAATCGCGTAAAATGAGCAGCATAAACATATTCATCTATTAGAAATTACGCTCTGCTTCGTCATAAAGGAGTCAATATTATGGATTGTTTTGAGCCGAAAAAACTCGCGCTGATAAGAATCTTACAGATTTTCAAAGAATACAGCGACTGCAATCACCCGCTTACCCAGGAAGAAATATCAAGCCACCTTGAGCGCGAATATGGCATTGCCATTGAGCGCAGAGCCATCAGCCGCAATATTTCATTGCTCAAAGAGGTCGGATTTGAAATTGAATCATGCAAAGCCGGAAGCTATCTTGCCTGCCGTGACTTTGAAGATGTCGAGCTTCGTTTGCTGATTGACAGCGTACTCAGCAGCAAACATATCACTGCCAAACACTCAAAAGACTTGATTGATCGCCTTTGCGCCCTTTCAAACAGATACTTCAAATCCCATATTAAACACATTTATTCCGTTAACGACTGGGGCAAAACTGATAATCAGTCGCTTTTCTATAACATTGAACTTATTGACAATGCCATCGAAAATGGGTTGCAGCTCCACTATGATTACAATAAGTACGGTGCTGACAAGCACTTGCACAAAACTTCACAGCAATATGTCAGTCCGTACCAGATGATTCTTCATAACCAGCGCTACTACCTTATGGCGTACAGCGAATATTGGAAGAACATGGTGTTTCATCGCTTGGACCACATAACGAATATGGCTGTTACCGACAAAAGAGCCACTCCGCTCCGAAATATTAAAGGCTACGAAAATGGGATTGATTACAAAGAGCTCGCTTCCAATATGCCGTATATGTATACCGACACGCAGGAGCGCATAGATTTCATCGCCGATGTTGTAATTATAGACCAAATCGTCGACTGGTTCGGCACGGGGGCACGCATCATAAATGATGATGATAAAAACAAAGTAAAAGTCAGCATAAAAGCAAGCCCAAACGCCATGGAATATTGGGCGATGCAATACATAAATCATGTCGAAATAATTTCTCCCGAATCACTTAGAGCGCGAATAAAAAAATCTCTTGAAAGTGGCTTAAAGAAGTACAGCAAAAGCTGTTCAGACGAAAAATAATGACCAAGAAGCAGACTGCGGAAAGCGGTCTGCTTTTTTATGTTCCAAAGTTAGCACATACAAACTGGTATAATATATAGCACAAAAGAAATTTGGGAGGGATTTATATTATGAAAAAAATTATCGAAAGCATCAGACATAAGCCGATTACGGTAGGCTTATTCCCAGAAATGATAATTTCAATACTTCGGAGCACTGTTTCTGATATTTCTGAAGGATACATTGTTAACGCTCTCTTTGATAAAGAAACAGCTTCGCTTATGTTTGAAGATTAAAATATGCCGCTGCTGAAACCAAAATTTAATGCTTCAACTTCAAAAAATTTTCTCCGTTTTTAGTTGATTTTGTATGTTTACCTGTGTTATTCTGTTTACCGTAATATTTCCATATAGAGTGCGCGAGGGACAAGCCCCATGACCGCACAGCAACCTGCCAAACGGCAAGGTGCTAATGCTTGAACGATGGTGCAATAATTTGAGTGTCCGTCGTATCGGCGGACACTTTTTTATGAAAGGATGAATGTTATGAATTTTGACGAATACTATGACGCTGTTAAGGATGTTCCGGATACCGATTCGCTGAAATATGACTTAGCGATTATGTGGCTGAATCGGGCGCTGCTGCCGCTAAAGGTCGTTTCGGTCGGAAATGCTTCGGGTGTTATTAAAATTCCTAGCCGTACAGTCAACGAATATGGCAGAAGCGTTCCCGTAGTTGCAATAGGTAAAGACGCCTTCGCAAACCGCAGCGATGTTACGGATATTATTTTGCCACACAGCATTGAAAGCTTGCCCGCCGGGGCGTTTCGCGGATGCAGCGAACTAAGAGGAATCACTATTCCGCGCAAAATCCACACCATAAGAGAAGGAACCTTCGCCGACTGTGACAAATTGGAGGATGTCTATTATGAGGGAACCGCGGAAGAGTGGAACAGGCTCGTTATAGTGCATCAAAAACACGAAATTGAGTTCGGGAACACAATTCCCGGAACGCCGGTATGTGAAATCAAGGGTGAACGTCTGCTTCACATTCCCGGCAACGATGCACTTTTTACCGCAAACATCCACTTTAACTGCGTTCTTCCCGGGAAAAGCGGTGGTTCAACTTTCAAAATAAGCATCGGTGGCAAAGACGCAACCGATCTTTTCAAAACCATGTAATGCACCAAATTTGGTGCACTGTGTAATGTATAATTTAATCCCTAAAATAGAGATAAGTGAAGGTGATAAATATGACTGTTAAGCCCAACAAGTGGGTTTCTGTACCCGATGAAAGCGGCTGCGGTATTCTGGAAGCCACCGTTTACGGAGAAAGCGCCGCGTTACCTATTCCGATTGAAACGCAGGACATTCTTCCCGAGGATATAACCTTCGGCGAAGAGCAAGATTTTGAGCTGATTTTTGAATGTGCGGACACGCCGAATGTTTATCCGAACGAAGAAGAGTATGAAAATTCAGACGAGCATTCCGCCATGGCGGCAGAATCAATAATTCCTGCCGGGTTGTTCTCCGCCTCGGGCAGCGAAGGCTTTGCGCCATCTCCGCAAATCATTATGAGCGGCAGAGTTACAAAAACCTATAGCGACGCTGTTCGGTACGGCTTTGATGAAGACGATGTGCTCTTTTCAATTTCCTGCCTCGGCGGCGAATATGACGCTGTGCTGCACCCGGAATTCGCTGACGGCGCAGAAATCAAAATCGGATGTATTGTGTCCTGTATTTATTGGGTTCAGGGCTGGCCGAAAGAGGACTAATACGTTTTTATGAGGAAGGAAATCTTCTGGTGCAAGGATTCCGATGCAGAAGCCGTTGAACTTATTATCATTTCCGTCGAATGCGACGGCGACGGAAATCCTAAAGCACAAGCAATTTTCAGCTCAAAATCCGGAGAAAACTTTAATCACAAAGCAGAGTGGGAGTACCTAAACCGCAGCATTACGGAAGGTCGCCCGTTCAATTACTACCCGCGCGGACGGGTCGAAATTCGGAATGGAAAGGCAACCATTTTCCTAAATCCGAATATCAACAAAGAAAATGTTCTTTGCAAAATCATCGAAGCGTTTGAGCTTGTAACAAATGACGAGTTAAAAGCAATTCGAATTAAACCCGACGGTTCAAATCATTACAAATACACCCGTGACAACATGTAGGAGGAAAAACTATGGATATATTTAGATTTATAAATTCCGGCGTCGTGAGGAAGCACCTTAAAGACATGGGATACGAATTCAGTTCCCTTGAAGCGGCTTGGCTGATTTATCAGTGCCACAGCGCGCCCATCAGCGAAAAGCACGCGGCATGGAAGGACCTCATAGAAACTATGCCCGACTGTGAAATTGCGGAACGTTTTAATACCGTTCCGCAAAAGAGCCTGCATGCCTTCTTAAAAAAGTATATGGAGCTTGAGGACAGGCTTATCCGTGAATTTTGCGATGAAAGCTATGGCATAGCAGGCGGTAACGGCGAAAAATCGGTTTATCGCTTTGAATATCAGTACGACGGTGGCTTTGACGCCGGTGATTATGGCACGATTTTCTCCCGCTTCGATGCTTTATATGAGCCGGAGCTGAAACCCGACGAAGACGATGATGTGCTGTATATCAGATGCACAAAAATGCAGCTCGACAATCCGGAGTCAGAGCAACATATGTACCTTTCACCGTCTTTTGAAATTATGAAGCTTATGTTAATGCGGTTTGAAAACGAAGAAGATCGCGATATATATGAACGCGTTCTTGATGGTCTGTGCTTCGACTTTCCTACGCCGTTTCACAAGGGCGACATCGTTTGGAACCCGGAGTATCCAAGCGTTAAAAGCTTTTGCGGGGGACCGCTTGTTCTGAATGAAATTCCAAATAACTATGCTAAAGCCGAAGGGGCTGTTGACAGCCTTCGCAAAAACGGAGACAGCTCGGATATGTGTTATAATGGCTATTTTCTGAGCGAAGCAGAAAATAGCTACTTCGAGTGTATGGATAATTATATGGATCTTGAATTTTACCCAAAAAAGCTTACCGGTAAGCAGAAAACTTTGATTGCACTGAGCAACTGCCTTAAAGGCGAAATTGACCTTGAGCTTTTCGCAAAAGCTTATCACCAGATAATAACCGCAGGTTATGCTGCAGATTCAATACCTCTTGGTTATACGGAAGCCGGAATGGTTCTGGCAGGATTGTCTGCTTCCGAATAATAAAATCTAACACAAAGGAGCGTAAAATGAAGTACTCCGACTTGCACTACGGGCAAATTCCAACATCGTACAAAGCAGTAAAAAGTGAAGCTCTTAACAGCAGCGTTCACGCAATTTTTTCGTTGCTGAAGTGCTTCACTTATACCATTGACAGCGATGATTATATGACTCAGGTGTTTGTTACCGCGAACTACTTTGAACATATTTCGCGACTTGTTTATAAAAGCGACGGCGAAAAATACAAGAAGCTCCCCACCGAAAGATACAAATATCTGATTTTCACAGGATATGCAGAAACACCGCAGGAAGTGTTCGAGCGGATGCAAAACCTTGGCGCCGTCGAGGCAGACGCTGAACAAATTTTCAAACAAGTATGGCAAATCGCAGATTTGGTATGCCCCATGATAGCCTGCATGGATGAGCAGGCGTTTGTTCAGGAATATGCCTACGCCATAGATTATGTCATAAGGCATAACTGCGCTTTGCCAAAGCCGGAGATTTCTTCTCTGTTCCCGAAAAATTACCCCGACTATGAATATTGGAAAGGATCAATAGTCGAGGAGCTAAACCGTTATTTGAATCTGTAATTGGCATTTATATACTATAATTTACAAAGCAAGCGGCTGAGCGACAAATATTTTTTATTTAACAGGCAAAATTATCTGACTTTTTGAAAAAAGCGCGTTATAATCATTGCACAAACGTTTGTAGAAAAGATTTTAATAATATAATTTATGTAACTTATTTGTTTACATCTGTCTTAAAAATAGCTGTGTAGGAAATACAATGACTGCATTTGACAAAATTATCGGATATGATTCAATCAAGAACAAGCTTATTAAGATATGCGATATGCTCAAAAACAAAGAGTGCTATATAGCACTCGGCGCAAAACCCATAAGCGGTGTGCTGCTCTATGGCGAGCCCGGTCTCGGCAAAACGCTTGTAGCAAAATGCTTCATCGAAGAAAGCGATTTGCCAAGCTTTACAATTCGACACGACAAAAATGATTCCGAATTTATACCTGAAATTTCCAATACATTTGAGAAAGCAAAAAAGCAAGCCCCCTGTATAGTGTTCCTTGATGACCTTGATAAATTTTCCGATGTAAATGATGACGACCATAACAGAAGCACTCCGGAATATTCCGCAGTGCAAAGTGCTTTTGACAATATAAAAGGAACCGATGTATTTGTTATTGCAACGGCAAATAATATTGATCCTCTACCAGAATCGCTGCTGCGTGCGGGCAGATTCGACTGCAAAATAACATTTAATGTCCCTAATACAAAAGATTCCGCAGAGATAGTAAAACATTATCTTGCCGGAAAAAAGCTTGCCTCAGATGTAAATCTGGATGATGTTTCAAAAATGATTGCCTACGATTCTTGCGCGGAGCTTGAATCCGTAATAAACAGTGCCGCCGCAAATGCAGCGTTTGCCAGAAGAGATTGTATCGCCATGAGCGACATTGTGAGTGCCGTAATTCAAAGTTCGTATAACTTTTGCGGAAATATAGAATCCTTTTCCGAAGAAAACTTGCGGCGTATATCCGTGCACGAAGCCGGACATATTGTAGCTTCCGAGGTTCTCGTTCCCGAAAGCGTGGGTTTTGCATCAATACAATGTCACGAGTATGATGATGACGGATCCGGCTTTACGCACTACTGCAAAAATCAGCGCAACAATAAAGACAGAATCATCATAAGCCTTGCCGGAAAAGCCGCCACCGATATTCTGTTCCCCGAAGATTGCTCTAAAGGATGCTATTCCGACTTTAGAAAAGCGTATGAAAATATACGCGACATGATTGAGAACGGTTCATACGGAATCGGTTTTCTGGAGATATATGGTTATAAATTCCTTTCAAACCCAACCGCACAAAGAAGTGCGGACTATGTTGTTCGTGCAGAATTAGAGCGTTATATGCGAATTGCGCGCGAACTGCTTATCAAGAATCGTGAATTTCTTGAAAAAGCCGCGTCCGCTCTTAGCAAAAAAGGCTACCTGCTCCATTCTGATATTCAAAAGATTCGCAAAAGCATCACCGTCATAAACGCAAACTTTGTTAGTCCGCTGCTTAATACCTATTCAGGAGAAAACGATGAAGTATGTAATTTCTGATATTCACGGCTGCTATGACAAGTACATTCATATGCTCGAAAAGATAGATTTGCGTGCTGAGGACACACTCTATGTCCTCGGCGATGTGCTTGACCGCGGACCGCAAGGAATAAAGATAATCGAGGATATTGCTCGCAGGCAAAATGTTATTTTACTTTGCGGGAACCATGAGCGCACTGCGGAAGAAATGCTTAAACTGTATTCCGATTCGCTCTCGTCCGGTGAAAAGCTTCCGCCTGAATTTGAAGAATGGCTTCGCCACGGCGGTGCTTCCACCGCTCGCGAGTTCATTTGTATGAGCCCGCAAAAGCAACATTGGCTGCTGCAATATCTTGACTCCCTCCCCTGCTTCACCGAAGAAGAAATTTCCGGGCAGAAGTATTTTTTGGCGCACACCGTTCCGGAAAAACGGCGCATGCTTCACAAAAAGGAGCTTTGCGAGGACAATTTTTTGTGGGGCGAACCGGAATACGAGGTTCTCTACTATAAACGCACGGTTATCGTGACCGGGCACACGCCGACGAATTTAATTGACGAGTCGTTCTGCGGAAAAATTTGGCGCGGAAACAACCATATCGCAATCGACTGCGGCGCTGCATACGACGGCAGGCTTGGCTGCATAAGGCTTGATGATATGGCAGAATTTTATGCGTAAAATATCACATACGGAGGTGCGTTATGACGCGCTCGGAGCTTGAGGAATACATTTTCGACACATACGGGGTTCGCCCGGACTACCCTTGGGACAGCACCCCGTCCTCCGAGGTATTTCGCCACGGCGATAACAAAAAGTGGTTCGCCCTTATAATGGATGTTCCCAAAAGCAGCCTCGGTATTCCCGGCGGCGGAACGCTCTGCGCCGTCAATTTGAAATGCGGTCCCATTGTGGGAGGGTCGCTCTGCGGACAAAACGGATTTTTTCCCGCATACCACATGAACAAGGAATACTGGATAACCGCCGCCCTTGACGGCAGCGTGCCGGAGAGCGACATAAAAATGCTTCTGGACATAAGCTTTTGCGAAACCGCAAAAAGAAAAGCCGTCAAAAAGCCAAGCCGAAACGAAAGACGCCCCGATAGATTTCTTTAGTTAGAATATTCTTTCTCAAAAATATATATCTATGCACAGAAGCAAAAAATCCCGGCTATGCGGGATTTCTTCGGCAGACCGAGCCTTGCGGAAATAAGCCGCAAGGCTTTTTTGCTGCGGCGGGCGAAATTTTATTTTACAAAGAAAAACAGTCCGGGCAAGCCAGACTGTTTCGCAACGCAAGCGCCGTTTTTAGCGGCGTTTTTATCTGAATATCATCGACAGCACCGCAAGGATTATCCCCACGAAGCAGAGCACCGCAAAAATCACCGAAATTACAAGCATGGCGAATTTTTCGGTCTTTTTCGCATGGTGAGCAAAAAAGCCGCCGGCAATCGCCGAAAAAAGCGACGCGCAAAGAATGATAAGTGTTCTTGTATCCATATTGTCCATGATTATTCCTCCGTAGTTTCCGCCGGTTCGTAAGGCGCGGCGAACTGTTCTTCTTTAAGCCGCTGCATTTCGCTGTAAATTGAGTTTGCTTTATCGTAATTTTCGCAGCTGTCCGGCTTATTCAGCTTGCTGATAATAATTCCAACCAAACAGAGCAGAGCAAAAATCAATGAAAATACCGCTGCAACTATTCTATCTTTTTTCCTCTCGTAGCGGAAGCGAAGGTACCCGGCCGCCATTGCAAAAAGAAAAGACGCACAGAGGGCTATTATAAGCACAATATTTTCCACGGTTACTCCTCCGTAAGCTCCGTCCATTCGTCCATAAGGGCATTCTGCTTGTCTTTAAGCTGCTCCATTTCCGCACAGAGCGCCGTCATTTTCTCGTAGTCGGCGCAGATTTCCGGCAAAGTCATCTCATTTTCTATGGCGGCAAGGCGGTCATCCGCCTCGGCGATTTCGTTTTCCACCGCCTTTATGCGGCTGCGGCGCTTTGCGTCCTCGCTCTTTTGCTGCTTGGTGCGGTAGTACGCCGTTTCGTTCTGTGAAGCCTTCTTCTCCTCCTTGACGGCGGCGGGAGCCTCCTCCTTTAAGCGGAGGTAGTCGTCGTAAACGCCGTCATAGCTCGCCAGCCTATCCGGGAACATTTCTATAATGCGGGTGGGCACCCGGTTGAGCAGGTAGCGGTCGTGGCTGACCATAATTATTGTTCCGGTGAATTCCCGGAGCGCTTCGTCAAGGGCTTCCTTGCAGGAAATATCCATGTGGTTCGAAGGTTCGTCAAGAACAAGCACGTTCGAATCCTTTAGGGTGAGCGCCGCAAAGCTGAGGCGCGCCTTTTCTCCGCCGGAGAGAACGCCGACTTTTTTGAACACGTTGTCGCCGGTTATCCGCGCTCTGCCGAGTGCGGAGCGCAGAGTAAGCTCATCGGAACGTGGGAACATATCCCAAAGCTCATCCAAAACGGTTTTGTTCGGATTAAGATAGCTATTGTGCTGGTCGTAATATCCCGCACGAACGTTCCGCCCCCACTCGATTATTCCGGTTGTGTGGGGCAAAATTCCGAGTATAGTCTTGATAAAGGTACTTTTTCCCACGCCGTTCATTCCCACAAGGGCGATTTTTTCACCACGGCGAACGGTTAAATCCACGCTTGGGCAGAGTAGCTTTTGCTCCGAACCGTCCCCCACCTCAAGCCGGAGCTTTTCCACCGTGAGCACGTCCTTTACCGGCTCGCGCTCGTAGGAGAAGCGGAATTTCGGCGGCTTCGGCGGCGGAGTGGGGCGTTCCTTCATCTCCATACGCTCAAGCTCCATTTCCCGGCTGTGGGCGCGCTTTGTGGTGGAGGCGCGCACCTTGTTGCGGGCGATGAAGTCCTCAAGCTCCGCGATTTCGCGCATTTGGCGGTCGTATTCCTTTTGCATCCGGGCAAGGCGCGCCGCCTTCAAATCCAGATATTTCGTATATCCGGCGTTGTAGCGAACAAGGGTTCTGTTCTCCATTTCGCAGACCGTATTCACGATTTTATCAAGGAAATACCGGTCATGGGAAACGGTCAAAATCGCTCCCTTGTAGGTGGAAAGATAGTCCTCCAGCCAGCCGAGGGTTTTGAAGTCGAGGTGGTTGGTCGGCTCGTCAAGCATAAGCAGATCCGGATCCTCAAGCAGCAGCTTTGCAAGGGCAAGGCGGGTGCGTTCGCCGCCGGAGAGCCGTTCCACCGGTGTTTCCGGGTCAAAGGAGCTAAAGCCCATGCCCGTGAGCACGGTATTTATTTTTACATTTATATTATAGCCGTCCGCAGCTTCAAAGCGGCTTTTCTCGTGCTCATACTCTGTGGAAAGCTCCGCATATTCGCCGGAGCCGTGCTCAAGGCTTGCCATACGGTGCTCAAGCTCATGCAGGCGCTCCTCGGATTTGAGCACGGAGGCAAAAACGGAGCGCATCTCCGAAATTATGGTTCCGCCGAGGGCAAGTCCGCTGTCCTGCCGGAGGAAGCCTATGCGCTTGCCGCTGCCCCGGGCTATTGTTCCGCCGTCATAATCCATATCGCCGACTATTATATTGAGCAGGGTCGATTTACCCGCGCCGTTTTCGCCGATAAGACCTATGCGGTCGCTGTCTTCAATTTTAAGGTCAAGGTCAGAGAGGACGGTTTTTGCCCCGAAGCTTTTATTGAGACCTGTTATTTCAAGTATCACGGCTTTTTCACCGCCTTTCTTCATAATCCAATATATTATAGCGGAAAATGTGGGCGGTTTCAAGGCTTTATTTGTGAATGGGCGGCAGTGATTATTGAATTTTAGCAAAAGCCGCTGTATAATAGAGCTTAATCGTACTTATCAAGGGTGAGTTTATGACATTTATATATATAATTTTGTGCGTTGCGGGCGGCTTTTGCCTTTGCGGAGCGTGGTTCGGGCTTTGCGCGCTGTGCTCATCGGTGCTCAAGGGGCGCGGCGAAGCGGCGCGGCTTGCGCCGCTTTTGGCGGGCGTTCCGTTTGCGGCGGTGCTCAAAGTCACGGTGGGCTTTATCCCGCACAATTTTGAGCATGCTCAAAATTTTCTCTGTGCTGCGGCGGTGCTCATTTCGATTTTCGCTTCCGCCGCTGTTGTGAATTTGAGCACCGAACGCCGCCGTCTTTTCGGCAAGGAACTTTTTTGGTGGGCGCTCGGCGGCGCTTTTATGGAGGTGCCGCAGCGGCTGTTTATGCAGGGCGCGCTTTTTGCCGCTTTGCGTTATTTTGCCGTTCCTAACGCAGGACTGTGGGCGGTTTTCTGCAACGGAGCGGTCTGGTGCTTCGGCATTATCGCACAGGCGGCGATTGCGAAGCAGCGCCCCTGCAAAGCGCTTTTTGCGGAGCTTTGCGCTTCGTTTATATTCTCCGTCGGCGTTGGCTTTGCCTATCGGCAAACCGGAATTTTCGCGCTTTGCATGGCGGCGCATGCCGCGGAGCGCGTGGTGGGAAATGCGATGGCGGAGAAATAAAGAACAACGCGCCTCAAATACTCTCGGCTGCCGGCATTGACGCAGTAAAAAATCCTCTCAATCGCGCCTATGACTCCTTTCGGCGTGACAGCTCTACTTGTAAACAAGGCAAGCCAATAACCGAAGCGTATTGCCTTGGTGCAAAACGAACAAAAAAATCCCGTGCTCAAAATGAGCGCGGGATTTTTTTATCTTATATTCAGCCGATAACTTCAGCGCCGGTGCTTGGGTTCTTCTCGCCGCTTTCTGCGGCGGCAGCACCGATTTTGATAACCACGGTGTCGCCTTTAGGTTCAGGAACGGGCTTCGGTTCTTCGACCACGGAAGCAGCGCGGGAAACCTCGGTTCCGCCAACATAGAGTCTGCCTTCTTCGTTCAGCAGTTCAGCCTTCCATTCGCCCTCATAGAGCTGATTTCCGTCCTTATCATAAAGGCGGAAGGTTCCCGGAAGAGAGAAATTCTCTGCATCGCCCATATCTATTAAGTAATAGTCGCTGTCTGTGTTCGCTATATCAAAAACCACATCGATAAGAATTATTTTTATTGCTTCAAGGGCGTTTTCTTCTGCGACAATAACAAGCTTTCCGCCGGTTATTTCTATGTTTTCTCCGGCGTCAATTCCCTCTTCACCGGTGGAGCGAAGATTCAAATTACAGTTTTTGATAATTACATTTTTGCTGACCTCAATTGCCTCATCGCTGGAAACAATCTTTACGGTGCTGTTTTCTATAAGCAGGCTTGATCTGCTGTTTACATCAAGACCATCGTTACCGGTATCAAAATCAAGCTTCGCGTTCCTGATAACCATTTCGCCGTAATTTATAAAGCCGTCGCTGCCCGCTTCAACATTAGCGGCGATATTTTCGACAGTCAGATCACCGTCCGCATCTATACCTTCGTTATCCGCATAAATGTTAAGAACGGATCTGTTCGCTCCGCTACCCTTTACGGTAAGCGTACCTTTGCAGGTGATTCCGTTTTGGTCTTCGCCAAAGCCATACAGAGTAGCTTTGCCTTCAACGATTAAGGTTGAATCGGCAGGCAGGGTTATGTTTGCGCTGTCATTTGCTGCGCTTGCGTGATAAAAGCCGTCCTTCAGCGTAAGGGTTCTGCTTTCTGCGTCCCAGTTCCAAAGGTCGCCCTCGGCGGGAACAGGCGGATTTTCCGTGTCAAAATTTAGCGGTGCGTATGCCGCATTTTTTACAAGGAGCTTTACTCCGGCATTGCAAGCGCCTACATCGCCGTCATCAAATCCGCGGAAAAGGATGTAATATTCATCGGTTTTGTCGACAACAAAAGTTCCTGTTTCGCCATTATTATAATAATTGTCGGCGTCTCTTGAAAACACTTCGTCGAACGCTTCGCCGTTCTTCCGATACACTCTGAGCACGGTATCCGCATCTCTGTTTTCGCCATAGAACTTTATTTCTATAACGTTTCCTGCCTCGAGATTCACATTCACCGCAAATCCGTAGAATTTATAATCCTCGAAGTTAATTATTTTTTCGCTTCCGAGTTCATATTTTGTTTCATACGGAAGGGTTACGCTCTGCGCCGCGTTAAGCGCTTCCTCAAAGGTCTGTTCGCCGTCCGCAAGGGCGGAAACGCCGAGTGAAAGCACCATTACAAGCGCAAGCACCATACTTATTATTTTTTTCATTCTGCTAAAGCTCCTCCTTTTGTCAATCTGGTTGTTTATATTAAAACACAATTTTTGAGTTTAATCAATAGTTTGATTAAAAGTTTATTTTTTTATTTTTTAAGAAAAAAATTTACGATTAAAATCCTCCGAATAAAGCAAAAAAATCCGGCTGTCGCCGGATTTTTTGCCATGCAAATCAAAGATATTGTCTCAGGTCTGTGCGTAAATCCTCCTCAAGCTGTATAAGGCGCTTTGCGATGTCCCTTGATCTTTCGCTTGCCGCCTTGTAGCGGTTGAGGTATTTCCACAGGGATTTCGTACCCATATCGCAGCCGTCGGTAAGCAAATCCGCGGCGGTTTCGTCTGACTCGTCCGCCGCCATTTTGATATTCGTCTTTATCCAAGACATCCCCTTTGCCACCGGGCTTGGATCCTTGCCCTCGTCGTGGCAGCAGTCGAGCATAATGCTTATCTCCGTTTTGAGCTTCTCGTGCTCGTTTTTGCAGCGGTTCAGCGCCATTTTAAGGGCGGAGGAGCCGACCCTGTTCATCACATCTGAAATTGCGGAAATGCCCATATCCGCGCCCGCGTCGCACTCGCGCAGAAGCCTTACAGTATCGTTCTCAATCATAGCAAATCCTCCGGAAGCTTTTTATCGTTATTTTTCCGCTTTCGGAGGCATTTATGCGTTCTTCGGCGGCGTTTTTTCGGCGAACTGTCACAAAATGCCTTTGGCGCATAAGCTGTATTGCGGAGGAATCATTCATCCGCGAAAGGAGATTTTTTAATGGCTCAATTTACAAACCGGGCAACCGTTTCTTACTCCGGCGGCGAGGCCGCTTCCAACATTGTCACCGGGGAAATCACCCAGGCGCTTTCCGTGACGAAAACCGCCGCGCAGGAATGTTATCGGCAGGGGGAGCTTATCACCTACGCCGTAGCTCTGCGGAACACAGGCTCCGCCTTGCTCGGCGGGCTTACTCTGACGGATAACCTCGGCGAATACGCCTTCGGCGATGGCAGTCTTGTGCCCCTTGCCTATGCCGGCTCCGTGCTCTATTATGTGAACGGCGTGCTCAGACCCGCTCCCGCCGTCACTGCGGGACCGCCTCTTGTGATAACCGGAATTGAGGTTCCCGCCGGGGGCGACGCGGTGATTGTCTACCGTGCCAGAGTGGTAGAAACCGCACCTCTCGGCGCAGAGGCGGCGGTCACGAACAGCGTTTCCGTCACCGGAGGCGGGCTGCTCACTCCGGTTACGGCGGAGGAGACCCTCGCCGCCTGTCCCGAAGCGGCGCTTTCCATCGTGAAGGCACTAAATCCCGTCTCCGTCACCGAAAACGGCAGTCTGACCTACACCTTTACCATTTCCAACAGCGGCGCGGCGGCGGCTGATGAAGCCGCGGGCATTGTTTTCAGCGATGTATTTGACCCGAAGCTCGGAAATATCGCCGTCACTCTGAACGGCGCGGCGTGGCCCGCTCCGGGCAACTACACCTATAACGAAGCCACCGGCGCATTTTCCACCGTTCCGGGCAAAATCACCGTTCCGGCGGCAACCTTTACGCAGAATCCTGCCACCGGAACATGGAGCATCACCCCCGGCGTGACGGTGCTCGAAATCAGCGGAACAATTTAATTTTCCACCGCAAAAAAGCGCCCGCAAGGGCGCTTTTCGCTTCTGTGTTCAGTGTATTGCAAAGGGAGAGCCTATGGGCGGGTGCAGCTCCTTCGCCCGATTGCCGTAGCGCTTTATCATCGCTTCCCTAAATTCCACTCCGGGGAATTCGTAATACTTACTTCCGTTTTCGTCCTTATATCCGATCAACCGGTCGAAATTCATATTGTAAACCGGCTTTTTTGTTTGGAGGACATTGCCCTATAAGAAATCGTAAAGGCGGTCGCCGCTCTCCTTTTTAATGATAGCTCTTGAAACGGAGGCGGCAAAGGAACTATGCATTTCCTCCGGCATTTTAAGATTGTATCTTTCAAAGGCTTTTTTCGTTGCATAAATTACCATAGGCGCTCCTTTCTCATCACAGCAGCTCTCTGAAATAGAGCCCTGTGGTGCGTTCCTCGTCAAATGGTCGGTTTTCGGTGAACATACGGTAAACCTCCTCGCAGCGGCGGGGCTGCTCCGTGGTGAACCAAAGCGTTATGAAGTCGATATTGCGAATATCCTTATCCGCAGTCCAAAGCGGCACGCTGTTGAGGAGCGTTCCGAATTTTCGTTCGAAGCAGAGATAGGTAAATTCCTTGCCCATGCGGTCGCGGAGATTTCCCCTGCCGGGGCATTTTCCGCAGCCCCCCTGCTTTTTCAGGGGACATGCGCGGGTTCGCATAAGGGGCAGGTAGCCGTAGCCGATTATTCCCCGGGGAATTTCTCCGCCGAGGCGGCGGATTTTCGCGGCGGAAAGCTCAAAGGAAACCGTGGCGTCAGTTAAGCCGAGGCGTTCGTATTCCGAAAGGGAAAGGCTGTTCAGAATATTCAGTCCATGCCCGCCGTGAACGGTCATTCCGGCAGCCTTTGCCATGGCAAGGGTTCCGATATTGTCGCAGATTACATCGGTTACTCCGGCGGATTTCAGCCCGCAAAGCCGCTGCGCCGTTTTTTCCTCATCCGCCGGGAACACCAGCGGCGGCAGCTCCGCACAGAGCCGTCCCGCAAAGCGGCTTGCTGCCTCCGGGTGACGTTCGATTTCGCCCATGGGTAAAATCACTGCGGCGGAGCAGTCGAAGCACTGTTCGTATTTTTCAAAGCGCAGGCGCAGCGCCGTTTTTGAGGCTGTGTGCGGCTTTATTTCCGGCAGGGGGCGTTCGGCGAATTTCTTCGGCGAAACGCGGCTTCGCATTTCCAAAAGCTCTGCAAGGGCGCTGCGACGCATTTCATTGATTTCTCCCGCGGGAATTATCGGCTCGCCCTCGGCGAAAAATTCAAGCTTCTCCAAATAGAACGGCGTTCCTCCTGTTTTGGAAAGGTACCTTTGGGCAAGCTCCTTATTTGTCGGAGCTTTAAGCGCTCTTTGGCAGGGCGCGCCCTCCGCCGAAGCGGTGTTTTCTCCGTCGGTTATCGCAAGCCTTGCGGGCGCGCTTTCCGAAACGAAAAGGGACATTTTAAGCGGAATTTTCTGCGGCTCGTCCTTATACAAGGCGGCAAGGCTTCTGAAAACCTTTTCTCCGGCGGTAACATCCTCGTGGGAACGGTAGCCGAACATATCCGCCGTTCGCCTGCCGGTAAAATATCCGTCGGTGAAGCCCTGCCTTGAGAAAACCGCGCGTAGGCTCTCCATATCCGGCACGCCGCCGGCAAGGGCGGTTCGGCAGGCGGTGACAGCCGCCGCAACATACTCCGGGCGCTTCATTCTGCCCTCTATTTTGAACGAGCAGACCCCTGCGGCGGCAAGCTCCCTTATATGTTCCACATAGGACATATCTTTTAGGGAAAGAGCGTGGTCCTTTTCGCCGAAGCGAAAGTCAAGGCGGCAGGGCTGAGCGCACATTCCGCGGTTTCCGCTTCTGCCCCCTATCATCGAGGACAGATAGCAGGCTCCTGACATACACATACAGAGTGCGCCGTGAACAAAGACCTCAAGCTCGACATCTGTTCCGGCGGCAATGGCTTTAATCTCCTCAAGGGAAAGCTCTCTGGAGAGCACCACCCTTGAAAATCCCAGCCTTTGTGCCTCCTTTACCCCCGCAAGGTCGTGAACCGTCATCTGAGTGGAGGCGTGCATGGCAATTTCCGGACAGTGCTCCCGCAGCAGCTTTGCCACCGCCAAGTCCTGCACTATTACGGCGTCCGCGCCGCTTTCGGCAATCTCCCTTATCTCCTCCAAAAGGGCGGGCAGCTCGCTGTCGGTCACAAGGGTGTTCAGCGTAACATGAACCTTTACATTTCGGGCGTGGCAGTACGCCACCGCCTCGGAAAGCTCCGTTTCTCCGAAGTTCGCCGCACTGCGCCGGGCGTTAAAATTCTTTGCGCCGAGGTAGACGGCATCCGCCCCGGCGCGCACCGCCGCCAAAAGCTGCTCTTTTCCGCCCACGGGCGCCAATATTTCTTCCACGGCAGGCACCTCCTTTTGCAAAAACCTTATTTACTGTATTTATAATAGCATAAATAAGCGCCGCGCGCAATTTTTTAATAAAACTATAAAAAATTTTTCAAAAACACTTGATTTTTATTTCGGTATTTAGTATAATAAACAGGCTGTTGATAAACAGCAAGCTTACTTAAGCAATCTTTGGAGATGTCGCCTAGATTGGTCGAGGGCGCGCGACTGGAAATCGCGTAGGGGTCAAAAGCCTCTCAAGAGTTCGAATCTCTTCATCTCCGCCACAAATCCTCTGTAATTCGTATGGATTGCAGAGGATTTTTGTTATATCAGCAAAGCTTTTTAGCCGGATTAAGGGGGACTTAAAAATGAATAATATAATCGTGAGATATGCAAAGAAGGACGAGCTTCTACGCATAAACGAAATGCGCGCCGAAGTAAACGAGCTGCATGTAAACGGCCGCCCGGACATATTCCGCCCCGGTTTTCGTACTGAATTACAGCAGCGCATTTACGAGGTTTTCGACTCCGACAAAGCGGATATTATCGTTGCGGAATGCGGCGGAACGCTCTGCGGCTTCGCCACGGTGGAATACATAGACCGCCCGGAAAGCGCATATGGTAATGCGCGCAGCTTTTATCATATCGAGGAATTTGGCGTGGATGAGGCATTCCGCCGCATGGGCGTTGCAAGCGCCATTGTTGAATTCTGCAAAGGCGAAGCAAAGGCAAAGGGCTATAACCGCATTGAGCTTGGCGTTTGGGAATTTAACGACAGCGCAATACAGTTCTATAAAGCGGCGGGATTTCAAACCTATCGCCGGTTAATGCAGCTTGATTTGTGATTTTGTGTGAATAAGAATTCCTGCCGAAAGCGCTGCCGCCGCGTGGACGGTAATAAAAAATATCGCAAATCGGAATTTATCGAGTAAGAAGCCCGCGCCGCAAAAGCAGTGCGGGTCAGCTTGTCGAAAAACTTCGTTTTCCGCCAAGCTGACTTGAATAAAAACGCACC
>USFO01000019.1 GCA_900553955.1 uncultured Oscillospiraceae bacterium | reverse complement strand
ATTTCCTACTTTAGGTAGTCTTTTTTGTACTGTCTGCTCAATTGGGGGCAGTTCAAATTTCGGAAGGCTCGTTTTTTGTCGAAAAATTTATTCTGCGAAGCGTAAATTTCATATATAAAACGAAAGAATCCCGGCGGCGGTGCCGGACTTCTTTTGTATTCGGAAAGGAAGGGCAAAAAAGCCCCCTTGGGGTGCAGTTAAGCTTTGTTTAAGCCGCATTAAGTCGGTCCCCGTAAATCGTATTGGTCAAGTGAGGAGCGGAGAACCTTTCGCAGCGCCTCCATTCGGCAGTCAAGCTGTGCGCTCATTTCGGCGCACTCCTTCAGCTCCCGAAGCATATCGTCCGTCACCGCAAAATTCTTTTTGTAGCGGAGCTGATGCTCAAGGCTTGCCCAAAAATCCATCGCAAGAGTGCGAAGCTGAATTTCCACCTTAATCATCCGCTTTTCGTGTGCAAGGAAAATCGGCACGGAAACAATTAGGTGCAGGCTGCGGTATCCGTTCTTTTTGGGATTTTTTATATAATCCTTTTTGGAAATAAGAGTGATGTCGTCCTGCTTGAGCAGTGCGTCCGCCAGAATGTAAACGTCGTTTATAAAGGAACATATTACCCGAACGCCCGCGATATCATGTATATTTTTACGGATGCTGTCAAGGGACATATCAAATCCGTAGCGTTCAAGCTTTGTGCGGATGCTTGCGGGGCTTTTCAGACGGGTTTTAACCATTTCTATGGGGTTGCGGTCGTATTGGAGGGAAAATTCCTCGTTAAGAACATTGAACTTCGTTTCAACCTCCATAAGGGCGCAGCGGTAATATGCCATCATTTCGGCGTATTCGTGCGCTCTGCGCTGAACGATTTCCACAGCGCCCGCTTCGGAGAAAATTTCGCGAATGTCGTTTGAGAGTTCTGCTTCGTTCTTTATAACTTCAAGTGCCATGAATAATCCTTTCTGAAAAAACATATTTCGCCGCAGCGGCGTCTACCGGTATGTCGAAAAGCCCTGTACAGCGGGGCTTTCTCACTTCTGTGCATCATACATTATCGAAAAGGAAGATAGCAGCGAAAGAACCCTTCGGGGGCGTCTTTCGTTTTCGCCAAGCTGATTTACATTTGCACTTACATTGTATCATATAGTTGTGAATTTTTCTACCTGTCAAAGTGAACAAAAAACGTGGCGAAAATTCTACACCCGATTTTACGCAAAAATAACGAAAAACTATTGACAAAAGAGGACTACAAGCGTAATATATAGTTGTAAACTACCTATGTAGTAAGAAAGGGGAAATAAATATGTCTACTGAATTAAGACGCCTGCCGGACAGCGAGCTTGAAGTGATGCTTGCCCTTTGGGACTGCGGCGGAGAGGCTTCTCGCAGCCAAATCGAAGAAAAGCTTTCAGATTTTAACTGGGCGGTGAATACCATAAACACGTTCCTGACCCGCCTTTGCGCAAGAAAATTCATCTCCGTTCGCAAAGCGGGAAAGACGAACTACTACCTGCCCTTGGTTTCAAAGGAGGAATATCTGGCCTTTGAAAGCCGCGGAATTCTCAAAAAGCTGTACGGCGGCTCTGTTTCAAGCTTTGTTGCCGCTTTTTCCGACAGCAACAAAATCGACGAAAACGAGATAAAGGAGCTGCAAAGCCTGATTGACGAACTGAAAGGGTGATTGTCTTGGCAGAAAAATTCATTTTCGGCCTCGGCGAGGTAAGCCTCGGAGCTTCGTTTTTACTTATCTTGATTTTTGCGCTTTTGCCATTCATCCGCAAAAAATATCGCGCTAAATGGTGCTATTGGCTTTGGTTTGCCTTGGCGATAAGGCTTATAATCCCGTTTAATATTCATATTCCGAACGCGCCGGTAAAACTGTACCGCGAAAACGCGCAAAGTGGCTTGAGCATGCCGCTTTTTGGGGATGAGTACGCACTTGAGCACGAGCTCGTGTCGGAGAAAATTCCGCAACAGAACTTTGAGCACGCGGAGGGAGAACCCGCTGCTGATGCTTCGGTGCAGCAGCCTACGGCGGAAATTTCTGCTCCGCAGCCTGCCGCCGAACAGCCCGCGGCAGCCGCAGGCAGCGAACTGAAAGCCAAAATAAGCACGGCGGAGCTGCTCACGATAATTTGGGCGGCGGGAGCTGTGGTATACCTCGGCGTTCAGTTCACCTGCTATGCAAAGTTCCTTCGCCATGTGCGCCGTTGGGCATCGCCGCCGAAAAACGAAGCGACTCGCAGGATTTTTGAAAGCTGTACGAGGAAAATGTGCGCCGGAGTTCGTCTTTCCCTTGCGGTTTGCTCCGGGATAGAAAGCCCTATGGTCACGGGATTTTTCCAAACGGTGCTGCTTCTGCCAAGGGAGGACTATTCCGAACAAGAGCTTGAAATGATAATCCGCCACGAGCTTGTTCACTACAAACGCCATGACATAGCCTACAAAATGCTGCTGATGTTCGCCGTGGCGGTGCACTGGTTCAATCCTTTGGTTTGGATTATGGCACAGGAGGCGAACAAGGATTTGGAGCTTGCCTGCGACGAAGCGGCGACCGCCGGAATGAACGGCGACGAGCGCGCCGAATACGGCAGAGCACTTATTTCCGCGGCGGCAACGAGAAATTTCCGTCCTGCGGCGTTCACAACCTGCTTTTACGAGAAAGAGGGCACGATAAAAAAGCGCATAAAAAATCTTTTCGCCAACGGGAAAAGCCACGGAACGGCAACCCTCTGTATAGCGCTGGCGGCGGTTCTGACGGTTTGCGCCTTGGTTGCCTGCGGCAAAACGGAGCAGCCGGAAACGCCCTCGTATATCGAGGAGCTTGACGGAGAAAGCTACGACCTTACGGTTTTCGATGAAGCGGTGAGCCTTGCGGTAAACAGCGCGGGTGCGCTTGAAAATTCGCAGTACACCGTCCGCGCGTTCAGAATATTCGACACGATTGAGCACGATAACTTTGCCGAAGCGTATATCTATGAGAAATGCTGCGGATTTTGCTATGTGAACGATGTTCTCACCCTTTGCGGCGATGAGGAGGGCTTTGTAAAGCTCAGCTTCAAAAAAGAACCCGCAGGCGGCGAAAAAACGGCATACATCTTTGATAAACGCGAGGCTGTCGGCGGCGAAAAGCTGCCGTTTGAAGCGCCGAGCACGCCGGACGAAAGCCTTGACGCGGAGCTTTTTGCGGAAATAGAGGCAAAGGCTGCGGTATACGGCGGCACGGTGCTTTTTGAAAAGCCGGAGCTTGATTATCTGCCCATAAGTGCCGCTGCCGCCGAGCTTTTGCGCAAGGCAAACCCGGATTATCCGAACTGGATAGGCAGCATTGAGCGCGCCTTCGGCGAAACTACCCTGCGCTTTGAAACAAAGTGGGATGAAAAATCCGAGGGCAGCGGCACGGTGGAGCTTATCAAGACCGATTTCGCCGGAAAAGAGCTTGCCCACATAGTTTATTCGGTGAACGGTGACAGGGTGGAGCTTGTTTCGCAAATAAGTGGCGAAAGCAAAGCTCCGGAGGATTATTCTTCGGAAGCACAGAATGACGCCGCCGATACGCCGAAATATGTCTATTTTTCAAACAGTGAAGCTACAAATAATATGCCTTCCTCGGATGCAGTGCAGGGCGAAAGTGTCCTTGCGACGGAGGAAACCTATGCGCAGTGGCAGAGCTTTATGGAAAGCTACATTATGTCCGCGCCGGATGTGATAAGCTTTTTTGCGTGGCAGCCGAATGACCTTATCTCTTCCATAGAGATTACGAAGGACGATGTGACGAATATTATAGGGCTGCTTGCTACGGCGTGGCGTTCGCCAGACGAACCGCCCACCGATAACCCGCCGACCGGCGGCAGTTGGCACATATATTGGAAGGATGCCGCGGGAACGCAGTATTGGGCCTCATATAATGGGCAGTACATAAGCTTCACAAACTCCGGTGACGGCAGCAAAATTGCGATATACACAGATTACGAAGATTGCGGAGTCGGCGACTACCTCTGGGCACTGGGATTCAGCAAAAATCACAACGCCGCCTCGATGCTTAAAAACAACAGCTTCTACGGCGGACATAAAATCACTGCTATTTATGCCGTTGACGAAAAAAATGCGGCGTTCGTTCAGGTGGCGGACAGCGACTTTGCTTTGGCAGAGGTTTGGCTTAAAAATGTGATTATGCAAAGAAGCTACCACGACGAAAGCGAAAAATCCTTCCTGATTGTAACCGAGGGCGGAAAATCCGTCGTTTGGCTTGAAGAAACGGCTCCTAAATACGTATCCGCTCTTTGGGAAAGCATAGTGCAAACCGGAACGAAGCTTGCGCGCTGGCTTGCGTATATGTCTCCCGGCAAGGCGGAAAGCATTGTTTACGAGGGACGCATTTCGCCGAAAAACGAGGACGGCTTCAAAAATGTGGGCTGGGACAGCGCAAAAGCCGCAGAGGAGTACGGCAAAGACAAGGTCGCTGCGGAGGTGCTCAAGGCCGCGGAGTATCTCCAAAAAAATGCGGTTATTAAAAAATCCGTGAGCAAGCCGGACGGCCTCACCGAGGACGGACTTGGGTGGGCGATGACCATTAACTTCACCACCGGGGTATATTATAAGTTAGAATACAGCAAAAGCTACCTTGAAATTTACACAAGCGACCTTGACAGAACGATTTATTACGAGGTAAGCCCTTCGTTCGGAAAAGGCGTTGCGAAGCTGATGTACTCCCTTGAAACCGCAGAGAGAAATCCGTATACAGGCTGATAAAATCGCATATACGCAAAAAAGCCCCGTGCTCATTTGAGCGCGGGGCTTGCTTTATGCCGCGAGCACAAAAAATCCCCTGCTCCATTTGGAGCAGGGGATAATCATAAATTGAATCACTTAAGGAAAAGGGGAAGGAATACCACGGATACGATGGTCATAAGCTTAATAAGAATGTTAAGGGAAGGACCGGAGGTATCTTTGAAGGGGTCGCCGACGGTGTCGCCGACAACGGCTGCTTTGTGCTGTTCGGAGCCTTTGCCGCCGTTATGGCCGGTTTCAATGTATTTCTTTGCGTTATCCCATGCGCCGCCCGCGTTAGACATGGTGATTGCCATGAGAACGCCGGTTACAAGAGAACCTGCAAGCAGGCCGCCAAGAGCCTCGGTGCCAAGGATAAGACCAACAGCGATGGGGCTTACAACGGCGATAATGCCAGGCAGAAGCATCTCTTTAAGAGCAGCGGAAGTGGAAATGTCAACGCACTTTGCATAGTCGGGCTTCTGAGTGCCTTCCATAATGCCGGGGAATTCGTGGAACTGGCGGCGAACCTCTTCAATCATCTGGTTTGCAGCTTTACCAACGGAGTTCATGGTCATAGCGCTGAAGAGCATCGGGAGCATACCACCGATGAGCATACCGGCAACAACGTTCGGGTCAAGAAGGTCGATTTTGCTGAGGTTTGCAATTTGAGAATAAGATACGAAAAGTGCAAGAGCGGTAAGTGCTGCAGAACCTACTGCAAAGCCCTTGCCGACAGCAGCGGTGGTGTTACCTACGGAGTCGAGAGTATCGGTGATTTCACGAACATTTTCGGGAAGCTCACTCATCTCGGCGATACCGCCGGCGTTGTCGGAGATAGGACCGTAAGCGTCAACGGCAATAACGGTACCGGTGGTGGAAAGCATACCGACAGCGGCGATTGCAATGCCGTAAAGACCGAAGAAGTAGTAAGCACCAAGAATACCTACTGCAATGAGAAGAAGCGGGAAAACAGTAGAGGTAAGGCCGGTTGCAAAACCGCTGATGATGCAGGTTGCAGCGCCGGTTTCACACTGGTTGGCAATTTCTTTAACAGGTTTGTAGTCGCCGGAGGTGTAGTACTCGGTGATTTTGCCGATTGCTACGCCAACAACAAGGCCGATAACAACAGCTGCGAATGCGCCGATGTTGTTGAAGAAAGCAGTGCTGAGGAAGTACGCAGCAACGATAACAATGGCGGAGCTGATGTAAGTACCAAGGTTAAGCTGTTTTGCAGGGTTTGCAGTCTTGCCATTTACAAAGAATACTGCAATGATGGAAGCAATGATACCGATTGCAGCAAGGAAAAGCGGGAAGAGAGAACCGTCTACCGGGTCAAGGGAAACTTCGCCGAGGAAGTGACTGTTGATGGTAGGAATTGCGATTGCGAGGGTGATTGCGGAAACGATGGAGCCAACATAGGACTCGAAAAGGTCGGAGCCCATGCCTGCAACGTCACCAACGTTGTCACCGACGTTATCGGCGATAACAGCGGGGTTTCTGGGGTCATCTTCCGGAATGCCTGCTTCAACCTTACCAACAAGGTCGGCGCCGACGTCGGCAGCTTTGGTATAGATACCGCCGCCCACACGGCCAAACAGAGCGACGGAGGATGCGCCAAGACCGAAACCGGTGATGATGGAAGCGCACTGGTCAAGGGTAATATTGGCGAAGATGCCGGTATCAAGGTGGCAGATGATGAACACAACGCTGACACCGAGAAGACCGAGACCAACAACGCAAAGACCCATAACAGCGCCGCCGCGGAAAGCAATTTTAAGAGCAGCAGGCATACCGCGCTTGCTTGCAGCGTTGGTGGTACGGACGTTTGCATCGGTAGCGGTCTTCATGCCGATGAAGCCGGCGAGAATGGAGAAGGTTGCGCCGAATACGAAAGCAATGGCGGAACCCCAGCCAATGAAGAAACCGACGATGAGGAAGAGAATAGCCACAAAGATGGCTACCATTTTATATTCGCGGCCAAGGAAAGCCATGGCACCGACGCGAATATAGCCGGAGATTTCTTTCATCCTGTCGTTGCCTTCGTCCTGCTTTGCGATCCAAGACTTAAGTACAAGGGCCACAATCAGAGCGATGACACCGATAACAGGAACAGCGTAGAGCAGATTTTGCATAATGCTTGTTTCACTCCTGTTCGTGAAAATTGTTTTTTGGGCAAAAGCCCACTGTTGTGATTCAATATATACTCTTATAATAATAAGTCAATAGAAATTTCAAATTTAATTCATAAAATTTTTGAAAAGTTCACGCATTCACGAATGGAGTTTTACGAAGGCAACTGTGCAATGTGCTAAAAACGACACTGCAATTTATGTTCACTATGACTAAAAACGAAAGCATCGCAAATTCTGCAAAGTAGTTATTTTAGTGAGCTGCCAAAAATGTGTAAAGCATTTGACCGATACACGGACAAAACGACAAAGCTCATCGTTTTGCCGTGTTTTTCAGGCTTTCAAGCCATTCCAAAAAGGCAAAACGGATTTCAAAGCCGTCGCCGGTGACGAATTTTGCGTTTTCGCCGTATTTTTGCAGGGCGTTTTCCGCTCCGGGAAGGCAAAGCGGCGGGTACATAACGCACCACCAGTTATGCCCTTCGCCCGCGCCTATAATTATGCGAACGGCGTCGTAATCTCCCGCAGGCAGGGTGAAGCCGTCGTAGCTGCGGGTTTCAAACCACATATTGGTTATTTCCACGGAAACGGAATAGTTCGCGCCGCTTTCCGCAATAACCTCCTCGGCTGCGGCTTTAATGTCGTTCGCCGAATATTTCGCAAGAGCCTCCGCCTCGGTTTTGCCGGAAGCCTCGGCGAAAAGTCTGCCGGTGTATTCCAAAACACGGTCGCGCACACGGAGCTTTAATTCTTGGTCGAAGTCGCTGTCGGAGTTTGCAATAATATGCAGGCGCAGAGTGTCGGTTTTCACCTGCGTGCTTGCGGAAACGGTGCGCCGAACGGCAGCGCTCATCATGGTGAACACAAGCCCCGCCAGAACAATGCTTTCTATGGCGTGCAGAGCGCTGCCCTTTTGATTGTGGAAAGTTCTGAAATGAATACTCATAAAAAATCCGCCTTTACTTTTGCTTATGCGGAAAGTATCGGCGGAAATTTTTGGCTTTATGCAATTTTTTGAGAATTATATATTCACGAAGCTCACGCTGTTGCCGTTCGACTTAATTACGCGGAGCAAATCGTCAAAGCTCATCCAAAGGGTTGAGGTATTTCTGTTCGGGTGAACGCCGACGCACTGGCAGCCGATGAAATCCCTGTCAATGATAAATTCCACGGCGGCGCTTTTGTCGTTCACAACGCCAAGGGGAGAAACGGAACCCTTTGTCAGACCGAGGCATTTTTGCAGCCGCTCGGCGGAGCCGAAGCTGCACCGGGTGATATTCAGCTTCTCCTGAATATCCGTCAGCAAAGCGTGCTTTTCTCCGCAAACGAACACAAGGAAATGCCTGCGGCCCTTTGCGTCGCGCAAAAACAGGTTCTTTCCGATAATACCCTTGTCAAAAATTCCGAGGGCATACATTTCATCCATGGTGTAAACCGCAGGGTGATTTATGCACTCGTACTTTATTCCGAGGGAGTCGAGCCTTTCAAAAACCGGCGCGCTTTCGTCCTCGGAAACTGCGCTTTTCGCGGGGCGGGCGATAAAAATACTGCCGTATTCCGCCGAAAGAGCGTCCCTTGCGGCGGCGGCTTTTTCAATGCTTTGGAATATTCCGAAAACCGCCGTGCCGCTTCCGGTCATAAGAGCACCTTCGGCTCCGACCTTGAGCAGCGCGGATTTTATTTTGAGCACGGAGTCGGGAACGGTACATTCAAGCGCATTGTAAAGCGCTTTTCCGACATTTTGAATATTCTCTGCTTCAAGCGCCGTGCTCATGGCGGAAAAGTCTCCGTGCTCAAGTCCGGCGGCCTCGTGCTCATCGTAAATGCGGTAGCTTTCCGCCGTGCTCATGCCGATTTCCGGCTTCACAATCACAAAAAAGCAGTCCGAAAGCTCCGGTAGGGGAGAGAGCCGTTCGCCTATTCCCTCGCAGAGCATTGTTCCGCCGCAGAGACAAAAAGGCAAATCCGCACCAAGCCTTGCGCCCATGGCGCAAAGCTCATCGGCGGAAAGCTTTGCTTCGTAAAGCCTGTTCAGCCCATACAGAACCGCGGCGGCGTCGGCGCTGCCGCCCGCCATTCCCGCCTGCATGGGTATGCGCTTTTCGATATATATTTCTGCTCCGCCGGCTATGCCCGTCTGCCCGAAAAACAGCGCCGCCGCCTTGTGGGCGAGGTTGTTTTCGCCGTCAAGGGCGCTTTCGCTGCATTTTACGGAGATTTCACCGCTTTTTTTAACGCTCACCCGGTCGAAAATATCCACGCTTTGCATAACGGATTTTATCAGGTGGTAGCCGTTTTCGCATTTTCCGGTTATATCAAGAAAAAGATTGAGCTTTGCACAGGCTTTTAAGAAAATCTGCTCCAAAATTATCCCTCTTTCAGCTCCGCAAGGAATTCCTCAATGCGCTTTAACGCTTCAATAAGGTGGTCGACGGAATAGGAATACGAAACCCGGACATAACCTTCGCCGCTGTCGCCGAAGGCGTTTCCGGGAACCACGGCGACCTTTTTACTGCGAAGCAGCCGTTCGCAGAAGTCCTCCGAGCTGAGGCCTGTGGAGCGTATGCAGGGGAAAACATAGAACGCGCCCTCCGGAGTAAAGCAGCTCAGCCCCATTTTATTAAAAGAGCTTACAAGCAGCTTTCTTCTCATATCGTACTGCTGCACCATGGAGGCGATTTCCTCGTCGCAGTCGCGCATGGCGACAACCGCCGCATACTGGCTCGTGGTGGGGGAGCTCATAATGGCGTATTGGTGAACCTTGAGCATCTGGCGAATTACCGGTGCGGGTCCCACCGCATAGCCAAGGCGCCATCCGGTCATGGCATAGGCCTTGGAAAAGCCGTTTATGATAATCGTGCGCTCCCTCATGCCGTCGATTTCCGCTATGGAAACATGGCGTTCGCTGCCGTAGGTAAGCTCGGAATAAATCTCGTCGGAGAGTACCATAATATTCGTTCCCCGAAGCACCTCTGCGATTTCCTCAAGGTGCTCGCGGCGCATTACGCCGCCGGTGGGGTTGTTCGGATAGGGGAGAACAAGCAGCTTTGTATTGGGCGTAATGGCCTTTTTAAGCGCGTCGGCGGTAAGACGGAAGTCATCCTCCTGCTTTGTTTCTATGGTGACGACATTTCCGCCGGAGAGACGGCAAATGGGGTCGTAGCAAACGAAACTCGGTATGGGAAGAAGCATGTCGTCGCCGGGGGCGATAATGGTGCGAATGGCAAGGTCAATGGCCTCGGAGCCGCCCACCGTGACGAAAATCTCGCTTTTGGGGTCGTATTCCACATTGATTTTGCGCTTTAGATATTTGGAAATTTCCAAGCGCAGCTCGGAAAGACCCGCATTTGCGGTGTAGTGGGTGCGCCCCTGCTTCAGGGAGGTTATGCCCGCCTCGCGTATGTGCCACGGGGTTTTGAAGTCGGGCTCGCCAACGCTGAGGGAGATAACGCCCTCCACCTCCGAAGCAAGGTCGAAGAACTTTCGTATGCCGGAGGGCTTGAGCTGCGTTACCTTTTTGGAGAGGATACTGTCGTAATCAATCAACGTACATGAACCCCCTCTCGTCGCGTTCCGGCTCGGTCATGTGAATATGGCGCTCCTTGTAGCGCTTAAGAACAAAGTGCGTAGCCGTGGAGGTGACAGAATCCAAAGTGGCAAGGCGGGTTGCCACAAACATGGAAATATCGCGGAAATTGTGTCCGCTGACGACAACGGAAAGGTCGTAGCTGGAGCTGCTCATAAGCCAAACGGTTTCCACCTCGTCAAAGCGGCTTATTTCCTCCGCAATTTCCTCATAGCCGTAATCCCGCTTCGGCTGAACCTTCAGCTCAATTATGGCGGTGCAGTAGGTGGAGTCCGCTTTTTCCCAGTTTACAAGGGCGTTATATCCAAGCAGAACATTATCTTTTTCGTATGCTGCGATTTGTGCGGCAACCTCCTCGCGGGGAACGGAAAGAAGTGCGGAAAGCTGGTCTTCGGTGAGCTTTGCATTCTGTTCAAGAAGTTTAAGAAGTTGTTCCATAGAAAAAAATCTCCTTTATTCAATACTAATAAATACCGGGTTTCTCCGGTCGAAATAGCAGTAGTTATCAAATCCGGCTTCCGCTACAAGGCTGATTCCTTCGGAAAGATCCGCGCCAAGGCTTTCCGCGCCGTGCGCACCGGAACCGACGGTAATGAACTCTCCGCCAAGTTCTTTAAACATGCGAAGGTAGCGCACCGGCGGCAGAATCATATTGAGCTTGCCGCGCAGGGCGGCGGTGTTTACTTCAAGTGCTTTGCCGTTTTCCGCAAGATACTTGAGAATCGCCTCAATTATGTCGTCACAGAAGCGGATGGAAAAGTTCGGTGCTTCGCTGCTGTGTATGTACCGCATTGGCAGGGTAAGCTGACTGAGCACATCAAAATTACCCCACCGAACCGTTTTATAAAGCAGTTCATAATAAAATTGCAGGTTTTTGATGATTTCTTTTTCGCTCATTTCGGAATAATCCATATCTGAAATTTTCATTCCGTCCGGGTATTTTTTCACGGAAGCGAGCACTACATCAAATCCGCCTGTTGCGATAATTTTGTCGACGCTTTTTGTACTGTCAAGAGGTTGGCCGACTTCAATTCCGCTGGAAATGATAAGGCTATTGCCGAAAACTGCCCGGGCTTTATGCACGCAGTATACGGATTCGGTTATTCTACCCGCAAAGCGCATCTCATCAAGTCGGTCACAGTCGCAGCAATCAGTAACTGCAAAGCCAATGAGCCCACGGTGAATTGCTTGTTCGCAAAGCTCCATTACGGAATCAACACCTCTTGGGGAACAGTCACTGTGAACATGGCAGTCGAATCTTTTTTCATAATACATACACTCCACCTCCTCCTAACAAGGTAGTATTTTATATAATAGCACGAATCTTTGTCTTTGAAAATAGATATAGCGAATGTTTTGCAGAAAAAGTGTATAAAATAAAATGAGCATCGAGTGATGTACTCGGTGCTCAAACGGTGCTCAAATTTATTTTGCCATAAAGGAACTGCCGCGCCACTTGGAATAGGGAGCTATTTTGAGCATATCGCAGATTGACGGAGCAATATCGATTATGCTCGCGTGCTCAAAACACTGCTCGTCAACCGGCTGCTCCGTGCTCAAAAGCACGGGAATGGTCATATCGCAGTCCTCAGTTGTGCCGTGGGTGAACTCGTGCCCGCCATGATCCGCCATTATAAGCACGGAGTATTCATTCGGCAGAGTGCTCACTATTTCCTCAATGCAGGAAAATGCATGGTAGATAGCCGCTTCGTATTCCGGGGAGCCCCAGCCGGAAATATGTCCCACGGAATCGGTATTTTCGATATACAGGAACACAAAGTCCGGCGCGGACTGTTTGATAAGGCTTTTTGCGTCGGCGGTGAGCGCCTCCGCAGAGGCTTCACCGCCGTAAACAACGCTTGAAATAAATTCGCCGCGGCTGAGGGAATACGGCTCGTGAATGTCTTTCAGCTCGCCCCAGCTGTAAAAGAAAGCGCTTGTTTTTTTCTTCTCCCGAAGCTGCTCGAAAAGCCCGTGGCGGCCGCCGTCAACCGGAACAAATTCGTTGCTCAATACGCCGTGCTCATCCGGCGTGCAGCTTTGCATCAGTGACATATGGCAGGGAAGGGTGACTGACGGAAAAACGGTTCGCGCGTTCATATTGCAGCGCCATTCGCCGAGGATCTTTTGCGCAAAGGGGTGCTTGCAGCGCCGAATATAGTCAGGACGGGTTCCGTCGCACAGAATAAGAAGAACTTTGTTTTGCATAGGGACAAACCTCCTTAAATAGCGTACTGACTGGTGTAAATCTGATAGTAGAAGCCTTTTTTGGCGAGAAGCTCCTCGTGGCGGCCGGTTTCCACGATTTCGCCGTTGTTTATTACGAGAATCAAGTCGGAATCGACTATGGTGGAAAGGCGGTGGGCTATTACAAAGCAGGTTTTGCCCTCCATAAGCTTATCCATGGCCTTTTGAATAAGAATTTCCGTTCTGGTATCCACGTTCGAGGTGGCTTCGTCAAGTATAAGCAGGCGGTGGTTGGCAAGCAGCGCTCTGGCAATAGTCAAAAGCTGCTTCTGTCCGCCGGAAATATTGGTGGTATCGTCGCCGATTATCGTATCGTAACCGTTTGGCAGAGTGCAGATAAAGTGGTCGCAATAGGCTTCGTCGCAGGCTCTTACGATTTCCTCGCGGGTGGCGTCCGGCTTGCCGTAGGCTATGTTTTCTGCAACGGTTCCGTTAAAGAGCCATGTGTCCTGAAGCACCATTCCGAACAGGCTGCGAACCTCATTTCGGGAAATTTCGCCTATGTCATGACCGTCAACAGTGATTTTGCCGCTGTCCGGGTCGTAGAACCGCATAAGCAGGTTCACTATGGTGGTTTTGCCCGCTCCGGTGGGGCCGACTATGGCAACGTTCTGACCGTGCTTTACATCAAGATTAAGATCCTTGATAAGCGGTTTTTCGTAGGAAAAATCCACGTGCTCGAATTTGACGTCGCCGAGGATTTTTTCGCCGCCGAAGCTTCCGATACATTCCGGCTCTTCCTCATGGTCGAGGAGAGCAAAGACTCGCTCGGAGGAGGTAACCGCACGCTGGAGGTTGCCTATGGCGTCCGCAATATCCTCAAGGGGCGCAGCAATCTGCTTTGCGAAAAGAACAATGGTAACTATGGTTCCCACGGAAACGCCTCTGTTGAGAATAAGCCAGCCGCCAAGCAGGTTTACCGCAATATAAGCCATTGCGTTCGTAAAGGTGATGCAGGGGCGCACCGCCGAGGAGATGAAGTTCGCTTTTATTTCGGCGTTACGCTGCCGCAGGTTGATTTCCTCGTGCTTTTTGAGCGTTGCGGTCTCGTAGTTATACGCCTTTGTGGTGGCGTAGTTGGTATAGGTTTCCTCAACTACGGAGTTGAGCTTTCCGGATTCGGTGAACATATCGTGGAAGTATTTTTCGCTTATTTGAGAAATCTTTGACGAAAGGAACACCGAAAGGGGAGTGATTACAAGCACGGCAAGGGCAAGCACCCAGTTTTCGAAGAACATCAGCACGGTAATTACAAATATCTGCAAAAATCCGGTGGAGAGCGTTTCGATAAGGCTGTGAATGGAGGTTCCCATGTGGGAAACATCGTCCGTCATGCGGCGAAGAATTTCGCCGACAGGGGTGTTGTCGATAAAGCTTATGGGCAGGCGCTTGATTTTCTCCGAAATGCGAATTCTTATGTTGCAGGTGAAGTAGCGGCTCACCACGTTGTTGAGCAGGTACATATTTGCAAGGCGTACAAGGCTGAGCGAAATATAGATTACCGCAAGAGGAATAAGCCCTTTTAAGATAAGCCCCACAAGGTCGTCGGTAACAAGCTCGCCGGACCAATAATCATAGAGCTGTTGAATAAGGTTTCCCAAAATTTTCGGTGCGGAAACCGTGCAGAGAATAAGGCAGAGGCAGAGGAAGCAGGAGAGCACCAGCCAGCCCCGAATGGGCTTTGCTTCCCGGAGAATACGGGCAATAGCTTTCATTGTGCGTTTGCCGTCATGCTTTGTTTCGTTCATTTTACCGCACCTCCCGTCTGGGATGCGTAGATCTCTTTATAAATTTTGCAGCGGGAAAGCAGCTCGTCGTGTTTGCCGCTGTCCACTAAATGTCCGTTATCCATAACGAAGATAACGTCGCTGCTCATGGCGGAGGTTACCCGCTGAGTGATAACGATTTGAGTGCGCCCCTTTGCTTTTTTCGCAAGCTTTGTGCGAAGATTTGCCTCCGTCAAAAAGTCCAAAGCGGAAAAGCTGTCGTCGAAAATATAAATGGGGGCGTTCTTGATAATCGCACGGGCTATGGAAAGCCGCTGCTTCTGTCCGCCGGAAAGATTTTTTCCCGCCTGATTAAGCTCGTGGTCGTATCCGTTTTCGAGTCCGTCCACAAAGGAGGAAAGCTCCGCAATATAGGCGGCCTCGTGAATTTCCTCGTCTGTTGCGCCGGGCTTGCCCATCAGAATATTATCTTTTATTGTTCCGGCGTAGATAGAGGAATTTTGCAGAACGCAGCTTATGTTTTCGCGAACGGTTTTGTGGCTGAGCGTTGCGGTTGCGCGGCCGTCATAGTAAATTGCGCCCTCCGTCGGCATACGGAAGCACAGCATAAGCGAAACAAGGGTGGATTTGCCGCTGCCGGTGCCGCCGATGACGGCGACCTTCTGTCCCGCCTTTATGTGCATGGAAATATCGCTGACGGCGGGCTTGGAAGCACCCTCGTATTTGAAGGTGGCATGGTCAAAAACAATGTCGCCGGAAAAGGCTATGTCCTCCTCCGGGATTTTATCGTCTATGCCCTCGGCGTCGATAACCTCCGCTATGCGGTCTGCGGCTACCTTTGCGTGAGGAGCCATAATTATGGCAAAGGCAATGTTCAGCATACCGTTCATAACAAGGGTGACATACTGAATAATCGCAAAAATATCGCCTGCGCTGACGGCGTTTATGCCGTTTTCCATACGAAGCGAGCCTGCGTAGACAATCAGCACCACGGAAATATTGAGCACCAGCATGGCAAGGGGCGCAATAATGCCCATGCTTACGTTCGCATTGATGATATTTTCCGCCATAACCTTGGTGGCATCGGCGATTTTGTTATGCTCCTTGTCCTCGTTGTCGAAAGCGCGGATAACGCGAATTCCGCGGAGGCGTTCGCGCATAATTCCGTTCTGCTTGTCGATATAGCCATCGGAAATGCGCCAAAGCGGCTCTATTCTTCTGCCGATGAACACAACGGCTATGAACACTATGGGAACGAGGCAGAGAACTATGGAGGAAAGCAGCACATCCTTTCTGAAGGAAAGGAAAACTCCGCCGAGGAACAGTACCGGCACGGAAATAATGCTTGTGGAGAGCATGGAGGCTATCCAGCTCAGGGTTTCGGTATCGTGGGTGGAACGGGTAACAAGCGCCGCAGTGCCAAGCTCGCTCATTTCGCCGAAAGTCATGGTGTTCACCTTGACAAAAACGGCTCTGCGAAGATCACAGCAAAAGCCCGCAGTCACCTCGGAGCTGAATTTCCTGCCCACGAGCACGGTTATAAGCCCGAAAACGGCGACAATAAACATGTATAAACAGTATTTATTTATATAGTTCATATCAGAATTATAAATACCGTTATCCACAATGCTGCTCATAAGAGTAGGCAGCATAAGGTCGCACACGGTGGCGAATGCGGTAAACAGCGCCGCCCATATGAGCTTATTCCTGTATGGAAGAAGATAGACAAGTATTTTTTTCATTACTACCTCAAAAGCAAACGCTTTCTGTACAATGGCTCCGCATTTTGGGGGAAAGTACGGAGCAGTGAAGTTAGATGACTATACCATTTTGAAACGAACATAAGCAAGTATAGCATAATAAATAGTGATTTTCAATCCTGCACAGTATAAAAATACATTGTATATGTATAAGCCCGAAAAAGTTTTTTGAAAAAATATTGCGGAAATTGCAAAAAGCCTGTTGACAAATCTGTTTCGGTGTGGTATTATAACTCTTGTCGCTGAGATGTGCTGGTATAGCTCAGTTGGTAGAGCAGCTGATTTGTAATCAGCAGGTCGGGGGTTCGAGTCCGTCTACCAGCTCCACCAAACATCGAAGCCAACTGAATATTGTATATGGGAGTGTACCCAAGCGGCCAAAGGGGGCAGACTGTAAATCTGTTGTCAGTGACTACGGTGGTTCGAACCCACCCGCTCCCACCAGAAAAAAGCAGCCTAAGGGCTGCTTTTTTCAGTGAAATTTGCCCTTGCGGGCAAGTGAAATACGCTTTCGGCGTGTGAAATACAACAAGTTGTGTGAAATATTCGCTGCGCGAACGTGGGCAAATTTCATTTCACATTTGCCGCAAGGCAAATATTTCACGATTGCCGAAAGGCAAGCATTTCACATCTTGCGCAAGCAAAATATTTCACTTGAAATTTTATAGTATGGCGAAAAGGAAGAATATCATGGCTGAATCGAAATTGAGAGAGCTTGCGGTTCAATTTGCGGTTGACGCAGTTAAGTATTGCGAAACTATAAAAGGTCATTATTCCATTGTAAATCAGCTTGAACGTTCCGCGACCTCAATCGGTGCAAATATTCATGAAGCTAATTACGCACACGGAAAACCGGACTTTATTTCCAAGCTTCAAATCGCATTGAAAGAGTGCTATGAAACAGAGTACTGGCTTGAGCTGTTTGTTAAGGCAGAAATCTCGGACAAAGATACAGTCAAAGCTTTGTATAACCAGTGCGGAACGATACGCAGAATCCTCATCTCCTCCATCAACACTGCAAAAAGTAATCTATAATATATGTATATATCAGCAGTCAACGATTTTTAGGCACAGACTGCTGTTTGCCCAAAATTCATACACATAAAAGCCCTGTGACTAAAATTTAGTCACAGGGCTTTTTTTGTTGATACCCGAAAACAGGATATAATTAAGGCCGTAAGATAAATTTCAGGAGGTCTTAATTATGTATTATTCTGCAGGAACTTATGAATCCTTCGCACACCCGGAGAAACCCAAGGGTGTTGATAAAAAATCCGCTTATGTTATCGGAACCGGCCTCGCCGGTCTGACTGCGGCGTTCTACCTTGTGCGCGACGGACAGATGAAAGGCGAAAACATTCACGTTTTTGAAAAGCTTGAGCTTGCCGGCGGCAGCTGCGACGGCTATAAAGACGTCACCAAGGGTTTCTATATGCGCGGCGGTAGAGAAATGGACAACCATTTCGAGGTTATGTGGGACACCTTCCGTGATGTTCCCTCCATAGAAACCCCCGGCGTTTCCGTTTTGGACGAATACTACTGGCTCAATAAACACGACCCGAACTACTCCCTTTGCCGCGCAACCGTAAACCGCGGACAGGACGCTCACACCGACAAGCAGTTCAAGCTTGACAAGGAATCCGCCATGGCTCTCTCCAAGCTCTTTATGACTCCGGAGGAACAGCTTGAGGACAAGAAGATTTCCGATGTTCTGCCCGACAGCTTCTGGGAAACAAACTTCTGGCTTTATTGGCAAACAATGTTCGCATTCCAGCGCTGGTCAAGCGCCCTTGAAATGAAACGCTACCTCTGCCGCTACGTTCACCACATTGACGGTCTGCCGGATTTCAGCGCGCTGCGTTTCACCAAATACAACCAGTACGAAAGCATGATTCTTCCGCTTGTGAAGTATCTTGAATCCCACGGCGTAGCAATCGAATATGGAATGGATGTAAAGAATGTAATCATCGAAACCGAGGGCAGCAAGAAAACCGCAAAGCAGATTGTCTATGTCAAGGACGGCAAGCAGCAGACCATTGACCTTACCGAAAACGACCTTGTGTTCATTACGAACGGCTGCTGCACAGACACCTCCTGCTACGGCGACCAGACCCACGCTCCGGATCTCTCCGGCATAAAGAACGGCTTCGGCGAGTCTTGGGATATGTGGAAAGCTATTGCGGCGCAGGCAAAGCACGGCGAATTCGGCAACCCCGATGTGTTCTGCACCAATGTTGACGCCACCAACTGGATGAGCGCCACCGTTGCCACCTCCGATGAAGAAATCATCAAGCATATTATGAATGTCTGCAAGCGTGACCCCCGCAGCGGTAAGGTTACCACCGGCGGTATTGTCACCGTAAAGGACAGCACCGATAATTGGTATCTCTCATGGACTATCAACCGTCAACCCCAGTTCAAATCTCAGGATAAGAATATGGTTCTTGTGTGGCTGTACTCCCTTAACACCAACAAAGAGGGCAACTACGTCAAGAAAGCTATGCGCGACTGCACCGGCGAAGAGGTTTGCCGCGAGTGGCTTTATCACATCGGCGTGCCGGAGGATAAAATCGCAGACCTTGCAAAGAATGCCTGCAACACCACAACCTGCTTTATGCCGTATATCAATGCATTCTTCCAGCCCAGAAAGAACTCCGACCGCCCGAAGGTCGTTCCCGACGGCGCAGTGAACTTCGCATTCATCGGTCAGTTCGCAGAAACTCCCCGCGATACCATTTTCACCACCGAATATTCCATGCGTACCGGTATGGAGTCCGTCTATACGCTGCTTGACATTGACCGCGGCGTGCCGGAGGTTTGGGGCAGCAAATATGACGTCCGCGAGCTGCTCCGCGCCTGCTACTACGCCATTGATAAGAAGCCCATAACCGAAGTTAAGCTCTCCTTCAAGGAAAAAGAACTGCTCAAAGTCGTTATGAAGAAAATTAAAGGCACCGACATCGAAATTCTGCTTAAAGAAAGCGGACTTATCGAATAATTCCCCTAAAAGTGCAAAGAGCGCCTGCGAAAGCGGGCGCTTTTTGCGTGAAAGTATTGACAAATTGTGCGAAAAGGTTCATAATAATGCTTGAAGTGAATAGAGCATACGGAACACGGTCGGCGAAAGCCGACACAGAGGAACGGGGTGCGAATCCCCGACGCAGAAACGGCACTGTGAATGCGTAAAGCGCAAAGTCAGGGCATCGGTTCCGGCGCTTTGGCGGCTTTCCCGCCGGGCGGTATGCAGTGCATAAAGATGTTTGCACCAAAGCCTTTGGCTTTGGTGCTTTTTCATATGGCGGAAAATCAGCATCGAAATATCAAAATGCGGAGCGGAACCGCTCCCATTCTTTACTGTGTAAAGAATGATGTG
>USFO01000018.1 GCA_900553955.1 uncultured Oscillospiraceae bacterium | reverse complement strand
CCCTGATGCTCAAGCCGTTTTTACTCTTTTTTAATGTCGTCTTTAATCTCTCTCATCACATCTTCGGCTATCACCTGCGCCGTGAGATATTCATCCATGCCGGAGTGCCTGCAGTATATCAGGCTGTTGAGCACCACATTGTAAATTCTCGCCTCAATCCTGCTTTCATAGCTCTGTTTGCCGAGCCCGCTCAAAATATCGGATAAAATTGACATAGCGCTCCTCCCTCGCTCCGCCGCAGCGTATTATTTCTTATAAAACGGCTTCGTCACTTTTTCCGCGGCTTCAAGCAGCTTCAAATCCGCCTTTGCCATCTCAAGCTTCTCGCCTTCACCGAAATACGGCCGCAGAACCTCGCCTATCTTCGGAAAAAGTTCGTCCGGCTTGCCGTCAAAATCCACTACCAGGAACAGGTGCGGTGCGACCTCCGCGTCCTTCTGCGCCCAAAGCAGATATGCCTTGTAGACCTTGCCCGTTCCGGCAAAAAATCCGGAAAGCGCCGCCGGAATTGCTTCCGGAATGGACACTGGCTTTGAGAGCTTGAAGCTTTGCGGACCTTCGTTCCGCTGATAGGTCGGTGCGCCGCCGCCCACCTGCTTTTTGCAGGCAAGGGACTTGCCGTGCGGGTTGATAACCAACCCGTCCACTGCGCCTTTGCTGTCGGTTATGATTTTATCAAGGCGTGAAAACGGCATGATAATTGCATTTTTCTTATCAAGCGGGCATTTTTCAAACGCCTCATAGCTTGAAAATGCGGGCAGCATTTTGTCGCCCTCCGGCGAATTGAAAATCGCCAGATTGTTAGGGTTGCCCTTGAACGGAACAAGAAATTCCGCCTCATTAGCGTCCTTAAAGAACTGCTGCAGCGCTTCCTTGTCGCCCGCCGCCATTCTGTCCACGACAGAATCCACGTCAATTCCGTTGTTGAAATTTTTAATATCCCTGCTCATTTTTCTTCGTCCTTTCCGTGTTCATTTCGTCCAAAAGCTTCTGTATATCCGCGGGCAGCGGCGAACGGAACTCCATTCGCTCCCCGGTTTGCGGGTGGCAAAACGCCATATAAAACCTGTGCAGCGCGTGACGGCTTATGCGGTCACGGCTGCCGCCGTAAAGCTCGTCCCCGGCAAGCGGACAGCCGATATACGCCATGTGTACGCGTATTTGGTGGGTGCGCCCGGTTTTCGGAAAAACCTCTGCTGCCGCAAGCCCGCCGCCGGATTTTATCACCCTGTAATCGGTGGTTGCGGCTCTGCCGCCCTCCGCCACAAAGCGGCGGTGCGCTTCCGGGTTAGTATCGTCGATTGGCGCGTCAATACGTCCCTCCGGCGGGTTCGGAATACCCTCGGTTATGGCGATGTAGCCTTTTTCCGCTTCGCCGTCGGTTAAAACCGCCGCCGCGTAGGCGTTCTTTGCCGCCAAAACAATGCCGGAGGTGTCCATATCGAGCCGCCCCACCACCCGAAATCGGGAATCCGGGTGCTTTGCCGCATAGAGGTTCGCCAAGGTGTCCGTCTGATGCCCCTTTGACGGGTGAACCGGCACTCCGGCGGGCTTGTCGAACACTATAATGTCCTCGTCCTCGTATATTACCGGCACAAAAATTCCGGCGTTCGGCAGAGCCTCCCCCGCCGTTTCCGGCAGCTCGACGGAAAGCACACTTCCGGCTTTCAGCCGGTCGATAGTGCGGATAAATTCCCCATCCAGCTTCAGCGAATCCGGTGCGTGCCGCAGCTTCACTATCAGCGCGTAGGAAAAATGCTGCTCCCGCCGCAGAAAGTCGCAGGCGCGCCGTCCGGCATCCCGCTCCTCTATGATATACTCAAGCCGCCGCATGCCGTCAGTCTTTCTTCAGCAAATCGCGGATTTCGCTGAGGAGCTTGACCTCCTCAGAGGGCTCCGGCGCAGGTTCTTCTGCGGCAGCTGCTTCTTCCTCTTTCTTTTTAAGACTTTCTGCCTTATCCTTTGCTGCATTGAACGCTTTAATCATAATGAATACCACAAGCGCCACAAGCACAAAGTCGATTACAGCGGAAACGAAGGTACCGATTCCGATTACAACGGCTTCTTTTGCAACAGTGCCGTCCTCGGCGAGCTTTTCCGGCGAAAGGGTGATGTTCAGGGTGGAAAGATCAATCTCGCCGATAAGCCAACCGATAAGCGGCATAAACACGTCGTTCACAAGGGAGGTTGTGATTTTTCCGAAGGCGGTGGCGATGATAACGCCGACCGCCATATCAAGCACATTTCCCCGGGAAATGAACTCCTTAAATTCGGCAAAAAAGCCCTTTGCTTTGTCTTTCATTTTTCTTTCCTCTTTTCAGTATGTTATCAGGAATGTTTTTCCCATGTGGACGGCATAAACAGTATAAGCATGGGGAAGATTTCGAGCCTGCCTACCAGCATGATAAGCGACATAAGCAGCTTCGTTCCGCCGCCGAATATGTTGTAGTTTCCGCTGTGTCCCACAAGTCCCAAAGCCGGTCCCACGTTGTTGAAGCAGGAGAGCATGGCGCTGAACGAGGTTTCAAAGTCGTGCCCTTGGAACATTGTCACAAAGGTGCTCAGGAACAGGATTACAAAGAAGGTGGTCATATAGGTGCAGACGAAGCTGCGGGTTTCACGGTCAACCACCTTGCCTTCGAACTTGATGCACGAAACCTCGTGCGGGTGCGCAAGTTGGTGGATGGAACGGTAAACCACCTTTGCCATAATGATAATTCTGCTTATCTTTATGCCGCCTGCGGTGGAGCCTGCGCAGGCGCCGGTAAACAGCAGCACCAGAATCACCGCCCGGCTGAGCTGCGGCCAGTTCATAAATTCTACGTTGGAGAAACCCGTTGTACTTATAACCGAGGTTACCTGGAAAAACGCCTTGCGAATGGAATCACCGAAGCTGCCGTAATAGTTCATAACATTTATGCCAACGGTAAGCGTTGCCGCAGCGATTATTCCGGTATAAACCCTAAGCTCCTCGCTGGCAAAGACCTGCTTTATTCTTCCGAACAGAATCAGGTAATAGAGGTTAAAGTTTATGCCGAAAAGCAGCATAAATACGGCAATCGTCCATTCCATGGCCGGGCTGCCGTAGGCGGCTATGCCCATGTCGCGAACGGAAAATCCGCCGGTACCTGCGGTGCTCATGGCGTTGGTAACAGCGTCAAAAACCGACTGTCCCTCAATGGTCAGGATCACCGCTTCCAAAACGGTAAGCGCAGTGTAAATTCCGTAAAGTATAAGCGAGTTGGAGCGCATGCGCGGTGCAAGTTTGCCGACGGAAGGACCGGGCACCTCCGCACGCATGATATACATGGCGTTTCCTTCCGAAATCTGCGTAAGCATAAGCAAAAACACAAGCACGCCCATGCCGCCGATCCAGTGGGTGAACGCCCTCCAGAAAAGTATGCTCTTCGGCAAGGTTTCCACCGTGTTAAGTATCGTCGCGCCCGTGGTGGTAAAGCCTGAAACTGTTTCAAAAAAACAGTCGATTATGTTAGGAATCGAGCCACTTATATAAAACGGCAGAGCACCGAAAAACGAAATCAAAAGCCACCCGAGGGAAACGGAAATAAAACTTTCCCGTGCAAAAACAACATCGTTTTTCGGCTTTTTTATTCCAAGCACCACCGCCGCCAAAAGCGTAAGCCCAATGCTGTAAACAAAAGGCATAATGTCGTGGTAATCCCTGAAGCAAAGGCAGAGAAAAATCGGTAAAACCATAAAGGCAGCCTCCGCCCGAAGAAACATACTGATTATATATCGTATCATTCTGTGGTTCATCGGATTACCTCATTATGTCGCCAAGCTCGTCGATTATCATTCCCGCAGTAATAACTATTACCGAATCGCCAAACTGTATGGAATCGCCGCCTCCGGGAATTATCACATGTCCGCGGCGAACAATGGCTGCAATCAGCGTGTTTTTCTTAATCTGCAAGTCTTTAAGTGGCACTCCCACAAAGGCGCTTTGGTCGCGCACCACAAACTCAAGAGCCTCCACCCTGCCCCCTACAAGGGTTCGCAGAGATTCCACCTTGTTCTGCGCAAAGGAATTCTGCACCGCGCGAACATAGGAGCTTATGCGCTCCGCGGTAATCTGCTTCGGCGAAACAATACTCTCGATTCCGCTTTTTTCAATGACCTCCGGGAAGGTAAGATGCTGTATTTTCGCAATAACCTTGCCCACCTTTTTGGTTTTGGCGTACATTCCGTAGATTATGTTCATTTCGTCAAGCCCCGTCAGAGAAACAAAGCCGTCGAACTCCATAATTCCCGCTTCAAGCAGAACGTCCTTTTCCGTGGCGTCCGCATGGGAAATAGCCGCCTTCGGCAGCAGCTCCGCAAGCTCCTCGCAGCGCTTTTGGTCACGCTCCACGATTTTCACCTTGATGCCCATGTCAATAAGCTGGCTTGCAAGATAATATGCTGTCATGGAGCCGCCGATTATCATAACGCTTTTAACCGGCGCACGAAAGCTGCCTATCGCCTTGAAGAAATCATACATATTCTTCGGCGAAGCGGTTATGTTTATTTTGTCCCCCGCTTCCAATACAAACGATCCGTTCGGGATAGTGACTTCGTTGCCCCGGCGCGCCGCGCAAACCAGAATTTTAATCTTGTACTTTTTATAAATGTCCATCAGAGAAAGGCCACACAGCGGGCTTTTGCTGTCGATGCTGTATTCCACAAGCTCCACTTGGCCGCGGCAGAAGATTTCCACGTCATTCGCCGAAGGGAAACGCAGAATTCTCGAAATTTCGTGAGCAGCACTGCGTTCCGGATTAACTATCATGGAAAGCCCAAGCTCGTCCTTCATCATTTCAAGCTGGTTGCGGTATTCGGGACTGCGCACGCGGGCAATAGTCTTTGCCGCGCCAATGTGCCGCGCAATAAAGCACGCAAGCATATTCACCTCATCCGCAGAGGTTGCCGCGATAAGAATATCGCTTTGGTCAACCTCCGCTTCCTTCAAAATTTCTTCATTTGCGCCGTTGCCGCAAATGGTCATAATGTCAGCCATGTTCTGAAGGTCGTTGATTCGTTCCTCATTGGTGTCAATTACCACCACGTCGTGACCCTCTTTAACAAGTTGAAAGGCAAGGGTACTTCCAACCTTGCCCGCGCCTACAATAACAATACGCATTATAGATTTTTTGTCCTTTCACTGCTTTTGCTGTTACGAACAAAGCCCCTCCTCAAGGGTTTTGCTTTATATAATAATATAATAGCCGTCGAAAAATATTTGTCAAGTAAAAAATAGGGTTTGCTCCCTTTTAACTTCAAAAAAACAAACGGAAACACTGTTTCCGTTTGTAAGCTCAATCGCCGTTTATTTTCTTTTTAACCGCTGCCGGAACTCCCGCCGCAACGCAGTTCGCCGGAACGTCGTGTATAACCGTCGCTCCGCTGGCTATAACGGCGCCCTCGCCGATTGTGACGCCCGGATTTATGAACGCTCCCCCGCCTATCCAAACATTGTCGCCTATGACAATGGGCAGAGCGTACTCGCATTTCGTCGGGTCGAGGCGCAGCGCCTTCTCCACCGGGTGGGTGGCGGTGCAGATAGTCACGTTGGGGCCTATCATAACGTTGTCGCCTATGGTCACGGTGAACGAATCGTATATAGTGCAGTTGAAATTGCAGTAGAAATTGTCGCCAACGTGTATATTTTTTCCCTGCTCGCACTTGAAGCCGCGCTCCACGAAGGGATTTTTGCCCGCGCTGCCGAAAAGCTCCCTCACAAGCTCCGCCCTGCGCCCGAACTCTGCGTATGGGATATTGTCAAGCTCAAGGCATTTGTCCCGCGCCCAGAACATCTCGTCAATGAACACTCCGGGGTTATAAAGCTCCCCCGCCGCGCGTTTTTTCGCCTGTTCCTCCTTATTTGCCGCGTTTTTCATTTCTTCTTCGGTCATTGTGGTTCCCTCCGTCAGAGCATTATCATACGAGTGTAATTGTACACTATTTTTATTATAATGGCAAGGGAAAAGCAGAAGAAAAGTGGGCAATGCGCACGCCACGGCTTTGGTAAGCATTCTTGGCTCCCATTACACAGGGGAGCTGTCGCGCCTTCGGCGCGGCTGAGGAGTTGTACCTGCGACCGGTAACAGCGTCTACTCCAAATCGCACCGCCCTATTTTGCCCAGTTGACAAAACGCAGAAATTCTATATAATTTAAAGTGTATGATTTTGCGGCTTTGCCGCGCGCCGCCGCCGGCGGCAAAATGAAAAGGAGAATTACGAAAATGTCAGCTGATACAAGGCTTTATCCCGAAGATCACGAGCCAAAAGCCATAAAAATCCGCCAGCCGAAGCATACAAAGCGCAATGTCGCCGTTGCGATAATCTGCGCGGTGCTGATACTCGGTCTCGGAGCGGGCGCATGGGTTGTTTTCGGCAGCGCCGAGCTTCCGAAGCTGCCCTTCGGCGGCTCCGACGGCGAAAGCAGCGCCGCCTTTGAGTCGGAGTCGAGCGAGGAAAGCTCCTCCCTGCCCGAGGCTTCCTCTGCGCCGGAAAGCAGCGTTTCCGTGCCGGAGCTTCCTTCGGAAAGCAGCGAGCCGGAACCTCCCTCCGAGCCGGAGCCGGAGCCCATTCCCCGGGACGAGTGGTATATGCTTCTTGTGAACAAGGAAAACCCCGTCACCGCGGATTTCACCGTCAACACCAAGGCCGTTGACGCGGAGGGTCACACCGTGGACGAACGAATTTACGACGACCTCACCGCCATGCTCTCCGCGGCAAAGGAAGCTGGCTACGACCTGCGAATTTCCACCGCCTACCGCTCCTATAACCGCCAGCAGCAGCTCTACGATGCGGGAGCCACCGCCGCCGCGCCGGGAACCAGCGAGCACAACAGCGGTCTCGGCGTGGATATTCTCACGGTGAACGGCGAATTTGAAGGCAGCGCCGCCGAAGCGTGGCTGCTTGAGCACGCGGAGGAATACGGTTTCATTCTCCGCTATCCCAAGGACAAGGAAGCCGTCACCGGCTTTGCCTACGAGCCGTGGCATTTTCGCTACGTGGGCAAGGAGCAGGCAAAGCTCATTAACGACTCCGGTCTTTGCCTTGAAGAATACCTCGCGCAATAATACATAAAAAACCGCATAGCAAAGCCCTTTCGGCACTCGCCGAAAGGGCTTTTGTCCTGTTTGAGCACGGGCTTGCTCCGTTTGAGCACGAAGCCGCCTTAAAGCAAGCCTTTCGGTGCTCAAGTCAGCCTCCGCCGTGCTCAAGGAGCTTTTTTCTCACCGGCTTTGCCGTTCTCCGCTCCCTACCCACCGAAAACGAGCACCGCCAAGGGCGCAATCAAATCGGCTGTTTTAATTTTGAGCACCCCTTGAGCACGGCAGTGCTCAAAAGCGATTTCACTTCCCGCTTTTTCGCTTTGCTATTGCCTGCACCACAAGAATTCCGAACGCTGCGCCGCAGCAGTCCAACAGCATGTCTTTAATGCTGTTCCCCCGGTGGGAGAAAATCTGTATGGTTTCATCGGTGCAGGCTGCCGCCGCCGCAAGGAAAAACGCTGCGGAATACCGCTTCGCCTTGTCGTAGAATATCAGCGACAGCGCCGCTCCGAGGGCTGCAAATTCCATAAAATGCGCCAGCTTTCGTATGGGCGTGGAGTTCACCGTGCCGTTCGTTCCGCCGCCGGAAAAGCCAAAAATATTATACTGAATAAAATCGCTTATAGCGCCGGAAACTTCCTTCGACAACAACGAATTTCCCCAGATAAACACCAAAATCAGCGCCACAAGCACCGCCAAAAAACGCTTATTCCTCAGCATTGGCGTAACCGTCCGGATTTTTGCTCTGCCAGTTCCAGCTGCTGCGGCACATATCGTCAATGCCGAGCTTTGCGCTCCAGCCAAGCACCCGGCGCGCCTTTTCCGCGTCGGCATAGCACTTCGCAATATCGCCGGGGCGGCGCGGCGCAACCTTGTAGGGCAGCTCCCGGCCGCAGGCGCGTTCAAAGGCGTGAAGCATATCAAGCACGCTGTAACCCTCTCCGGTGCCGAGGTTGAAAACCTCCGTTCCGGTGTGCTTTTCGGCGTATTCCAAGGCGGCGACATGCCCCTTCGCCAAGTCCACCACATGTAGGTAGTCCCGAATGCCGGTTCCGTCCGGCGTGGGGTAGTCGTTGCCGAACACATTGAGGCAGGGCAGCTTGCCCGCCGCGACCTTGGCAATATAAGGCATAAGATTGTTCGGAATATCCCTTGGGTCTTCACCGATAAGCCCGCTTTCGTGAGCGCCCACCGGGTTAAAATACCTCAGCAGCACCGCGGAAAAATCCCGGCGGCTTGCGGCGAAATCGGTGATAATCTGTTCGATGAAAAGCTTCGTCCAGCCGTAGGGGTTCGTGCAGGGGCCTGTTTCCATATCCTCCCTGTACGGCAGCGAAGCGCGCTTGCCGTAAACCGTGGCGGAGGAGCTGAAAATCAGCTTTTTCACGCCGTAAACGTCCATCAGCTCAAGCAGGGTCAGGGTGCTGTCAATGTTGTTGCGGTAGTACGCCAGCGGCACGCGAACGGATTCGCCCACCGCCTTGAGTCCGGCAAAATGCACCACCGAGTCGATTTTGTTTTCGGCGAACACCCTCGCCATGGCCTGCTTGTCACAGGCGTTTACCTCGCAGAGCTTTATTTTTTTCCCTGTTATGCGCTCCACCCGCTTCACCGCCGTCGGGCTGCTGTTGGAAAAGTTGTCGACGATGACGACCTCACAGCCCGCCGCACAAAGCTCCACCGCCGTGTGCGAGCCTATGTAGCCCGCCCCGCCTGTCAAAAGAACTGCCATATCTTTTTCCTCCTTTATAGTTCAAATTTTTATGTGAATGCCGCCAAGCGGCATAGTCGAACCTGTTTTGCCGTAAAAAAGCGCCAAAGCGCAAGCCCTGCCCGGCAAACGGAGCACAAACCGCTCCAACCGCATCATATCTATCGGTAATCAGCGTCCGGCGTTTTCCCGAACCAAAAGAGCCGCACATTCCACATTCGCCGTTCGTGGGAACATATCCACCGGCTGAGCGATTTTCGGCATGTAGCCAAGCTCTGCGAGGGCTTTGAAGTCCCTTGCCATAGTCGCCGTGTCGCAGGACACCATAACAATGCGCTTCGGGTTCATTGCTGCAACAGCCGAAAGGGTCGCCGAATCGCAGCCCTTGCGCGGCGGGTCGAGCACCACCACATCCGGCAGCAGTCCCCGCTGTTGCAGGGTCTGAGCCGCCTGCGCCGCGTCCCCGCAGATAAATTCCGCGTTGGAAACGCCCATGCGCTCGGCGTTTTTGCAGGCGTTCTCCACCGCTTGAGGAACGATTTCAACCCCTACAAGGCGCTTCGCTCCCGCCGCCATGGAAAGCCCTATCGTGCCAGCTCCGCAGTACAAATCGAGCAGGGTTTCCTCCCCGGTCAGCCCCGCAAGCTCTCCCGCCTTGCGGTAGAGAAGCTCCGCAGCGCCGTGGTTCACCTGATAGAACGCCGCCGGAGAAATATCAAGAGTCACCCCGCAGAGGGTATCTGAAATGCCCTCCTTGCCGAACAGCGTGACGAACCTTTTCCCGAGCACCACGTTCGTGCGCTCCTCGTTTATGCCGAGCATAATGCTCACAATCTGCGGAAGCTGCGCTTTCAGTGCGGAAACAAGCAGCTCCGCTTGAGGCAGCCGGCGGCCGTTTATCACAAGGCAAACGCCGATTTCGCCGCTCACCTCGCCCTTTCTTATATACACCGCCCGCAAAAGTCCTTTGTGTCGGCTTTCGTCGTAGACGGAAATTTTCGTCTGCTCTCCGAAGAATTTTATCACCTTGAGTATTTTCTCAAATTCCTCCGGCTGCAAAAGGCAGTTTTCGCAGTTTATAATCTCGTGGCTTTTGCGGCGGTAAAATCCGAATATGATTTTGCCGTTTTCGTCCCGCCCAGCCTGGTAAATCGCCTTGTTCCGGTAGCGGTCACTTTTCGGCGACGGAATTGCCTGCAGGGGCGTCAGGTCAAAGCCCCCTATGCGGCGGATATGCTCCGCCACCCAGCCGGTTTTAATCTTAACCTCGGCCTTGTAATCTATATGCCGCAGGGCGCAGCCCCCGCATTCGCCGAAAACCGGGCAAACAGGGTTCACCCTGTCGGCAGAAGGCTCAAGCACCCGCTCCAGTTTGCCGTAAACGCAGCTTTTGCCCACTTTTTCGATTTTCACCTCCGCCGAGTCTCCGGGAGCCGTAAACGGAGTGAAAACCACCGCGCCTTTATAACGCGAAACACCGCTGCCTTCGTTTGTGACAGCGGTTATTTCGGTTTTTATGACGGATTTTTCTTTAATTGCGTCATTTCTGTTCATTCTGCACCTCAAAACGGATACTTTATTTTGCCGGAATACTTCTGAGTGAGCAGCGACTCAATGTTCGCAATATGATAGTTCGTATTGGAGGCGGAAACATTGTTGATAATCAGAACGTCGGTAATTCCCCGCTCGTTTATAAGGTCAACTATGTTGCCGTCGTAATATCTTTCGTCCACGATATAGGTTTCGTCAAAGGCGGAAGCTATATATGTCGAAAGCGCGTTGCCGTAGCTCTCCTTGATGATAAGGCATTTTCTGCCGTTATTCACTCCGCTTGTTTTGACTATGGTCAGCGGGAAGTCGCCGCCGAGGTACACGCCGTAGCTGTAAGCGCCCTTTGCGTAGGAAGCCATAACCGTGGTGGAATAGTAGTTTTCAAGGTCGCCCTTTTTGTACTGCCAAGTCTGATTTTCCACAGGGAACTCGCACCATTCCACATAGTCGGGTTTCTTCTCCATGGCGGGGTCGTTGCAGTTGGAATACAGCGTTCCCAAAAAGCCCTCTATGGTGTGCTTGGTGTAGCCGGAATAGTCGTAGTGGGGCAGTCCCGCCGCCTCGGTGAACGCGGTATAGGCGTAGTATGCGCCGAGTCCCGTCCAGTGGTGGTCGGTATTGAAGTAGATATATTCGCCGCTGTGCTCCTTGAGCACGCTGTAAGCGTCCACGGCGGTGACGCCGCTTTCAAGCTGGGAATAGATGTCGTCAATGGCGTCCTTTTCGGAGTTTGCGAGGTTCCTGTACTTCTTCGGGAGGGCAAATTCCGCGTGCTTCGGCACCACCATATTATAAACGTTGACGGAATCCGGCAGCGCCTCGCGGTATTTGTTGATTACGGAGGCATAGTAAGCCGAGGCCTTTTTGCTTCCGCCGAAAAGCTCGAAGCCCATGCCCTTGTAAACAAAGAGTCCGTCCACCATTTCGCCCTCTGTGCCGTCGTCCGGCTCCTCGGAGGAGCTTGCCGCGCTGCTTTCGACTTGGCTTTGGCTGCTCTGGCTGACGCTCGGATTTTCCGAAGCGGAGGAGCTGCTCTCCGGAACGGTTTCGGTTTCGGAGGAGGGCTTGCTTTCCTCATCCTCGTCGTTTTTCTTCGGAACGGTTCCGTATATGGTTCCCGAGGCATGAATACCTCTTGCGTTTTCGATAAGCGCCTTTGCTTTTACGAACTGGTCGCGGAAAGCGAAGGTATCCGCATAGGAAAGCTCGATTTTCGCCGTATATTCGCCCTTAAAGAAGCTTTCGACAGTGAATTTCGGCATCTGTGCAAGGTCGCGGCGTTCCTGCTCGGAATAGGTCGGCTGAGGCAGCGCCCACGCAAGTATTCCAAGGGTGAAAAGAATTATTACACAAACCGCAACGCTTAAAATCATGGGGATTTTGCCGCTGCTTTTTTCGTTTTCCGCATAATGCTTTGCCTGATACATTCTTTTCGCCTCCTTTAGAATTTATAGTAGAGGAACGGGTTGTAGCTTGAACCCACCAGCAGGGTGGTATTCACAAGCAGCATAACCGCATTCGCGGGAATTTGAATGTAGCGGGAGATTTTGGTAAGCTCCGGGCGTTCCTCGATGAAGCGCTTCACCGTGGGAACAATGGGAAGGCAGAATGCCACCGCAAGTATGAGCCAGAACACGTTGTTCTGAAGCAGTATGCCGAGGGATGCGTCCGCAAAGCCCTTTCCGGCAGCTCCGAACATAACCGCAAGGCAGTTCTTTATAGAAGTGAGATCCGTGAAGTAGAACAGCACCCAGCCTATGAGCACCGAGAACAGCAGATAGATGTTCGACAGCACCGGAACTTTCTTGAGCACCTTGAGCAGGAACAGCTTTTCGATAATAATAAGCGCGCCGAACCAAAGCCCCCACAGAATGAAGTTCCATGAAGCGCCGTGCCAAAAGCCTGTGAGGAACCATACCACAAAGAGGTTCAGAAGCTGATGACGGCGGTTGCCGCCCATGGGAATATACACATAGTCCCGGAAGAACTGTCCCAGCGACATATGCCATCTCCGCCAGAATTCCGTGGCGGAGCGGGCAATATAGGGGTAGTTGAAGTTTTCGAGGAAGTGGAAGCCGAAAATTCTGCCAAGTCCGATTGCCATATCGGAGTAACCCGAAAAGTCGTAGTAAATCTGAATGGCGAACATCATTATGCCGAACCACACTCCGGCGGTGGTGGCCTTCAGCAAATCACCGGAGAGATAGTCCTCTGCGAACTTGCCCGCGATATTCGCAATAAACACTTTTTTGGTCAGACCCACAAGGAAGCGCGCCGTACCCGCGTAGACGTCCTCAAGGGTTTCCCGGCGGTTGTCAACCTCAACGGCAACGTCCGCATAGCGCACTATGGGACCCGCAACGAGCTGGCAGTAGAGGGAAACATACATGAAGAATTTCATGTAGCTGTGCTGAGGCTTTACATTGCCGCGGTAAACGTCGATGGTGTAGCTGAGGGTCTGGAAGGTGTAAAAGCTTATGCCTATGGGCAGCGTAAACGCCGGAACCGGAAACGCCGTTCCGAGCAGCAGATTTATATTCTCAACGAAAAATCCGCTGTATTTGAATATTCCGAGAAGCCCCAAGTTCAGAACGAGGGAGGAAATCAGCGCAAGCTTCGCTCCGATTTTTCCCCGATTCTTTTCTATGATAAGTCCGTGGAAATAGTCGATGGTGGCGCTGAAAATCAGCAGCGTCACCCAAACCGGCTCTCCCCACGAATAAAACGCAAGAGAGAAGAAAATAAGCACCGCATTCCGAAACGCCCTGTTTTTCGTGCAGAAATACAGAATGATGTTCAGCGGTAAAAAGACATAAAGGAATACAAGGTTTGCAAATACCATCAGTTTTGTCCGTCCTGTTTTTATTTATATATAAGTGCATTTTCACCGCGCATTTGTTGCACGGCAGATACAAAAATATAATAACTTATTTTCCCGCATTTTTCAATATAAATTCACCTTAATTATTATTTAAGACGAAACAGCAGCCTTCCGAGTCCTTTCGGCGAAAAGGGAATAATCGGCCAGAAGTAGCCCTTTTTTCCCTCGATTTTCGTTGAGAGAATAAGCCACACGGTAAATGCCGTTCCCAAAGCGAACCCCCATATTCCGAAAAGTGCCACGGCAACAAGCAAAAGCATCCGCATAAATTTTATGGCGTAGCCAAGCTCGTACCCCGGCTGACTGTAATTCGCCATGGCAACGAACGCCATATAGAGCAGCGTCTGCGAACAGAACCACCCTGACTGCACCGCAAAATCGCTTACGATTATGCCCGCTATGATTGAGAACGCCGAGGAGAGCATATTCGGCGTGTTCAGCGAGGAAAGCTTCAGCCCGTCTATGATAAATTCCAGCATAAGAAGCTGCAAAACCACCGGAACGTTCGGCGCTTCGTCAATGAGCACAAAGCGAAACAGCTCCGGCACTTTATCCGGGTAGCGCAGCGCCAAAAGCCAAAGGGGCGTTACAAAAAGCGTCACCAGCATGGTCAAAAGCCGCGTTATGCGAAGATAAGCTCCTGTGAGCGGCGGAAAATAGTAGTCGTTGGCGTCCTCCGCAATATCAAAAATCGTCGCCGGAAGAATCATCGCCGTGGGGGTGTTGTCAATAAGCACGATTATGTCCCCCTCCATAATCTGCGCCGCCGCCACGTCCGGCCGCTCGGAGAATTTGTACTTCGGGAAGGGGTTCCACCGCATTTTGCCGTCGATAATATTCGCCATATCCTCTTGGCACATGGTCATGGCGTCGATTTGAGCGTTGTCTATGCGTTCCCGAACTCTTGCCAGAATTTTCGGGTCGGCTCTGTCCGCAAGGTAGCAAATGGCGGCGTCCGTTTTGGATACCTTCCCCACGGAATGATATTCCACGCTCAGATTTCTGTCCCGTATGCGGCGGCGAATGAGCGCCGCATTGAGGGTCAGTCCCTCGGTGAAGCCGTCCCTTGATCCGCGCATGACCTTATCCCGATCCGGCTCCGCCGTGTCCCTTTGCGGATAGGTGCGAAGCTCCATTATGAAGGCGTTCTCAAAGCCCTCTGCCATCAAAACCGTCTTTCCGCTGAGTATATGGGTGACGATTTTATCCACGTCCTTTTCCGTGCTCAGGCTGCTGTACGGAATATGAGCACGGCGGAACATGTCCTCCGTAGCCGCGTCCTCCGGTGCAAGCCTATAGAAGGATTCGAGGATTTTTTCAAGCAGATCCTCCTTCACAAAGCCGTCTATCATATAGAGAACCGCCTTTCGTCCGGCGAAAACGATCTCCCTTTTCAGTATGTCAAAGTTTCTGCTCTTGCAAAGTATTCCGTCGAAGATTTCACGATTCTGCTTTGTGCTCAAGCTTATATTCATATATAAAAACGCCGCCTTTCCCGAATATTTTTGCCGGGAACGGCGGTGTTTATTAGCTTGATTTTCCGCATGAGCATGCGGGTTTTGTCGAACCGTGCTCAAAGTGCGCGAAAGTCGCCCACAATTTCGTTTTTGATGAGCTTTCCGAGCACGCTTTCGAGCATAACTCCGTATCGGGGGTCGCTTCCGTAGCTGTAAGTGGTCTTTACGCAAAGCTCCGCAAAGTCCCCCGCTCTTGCCATGGCTATGGGCAGACTCGCTCCGGAAAGCTCCGCTCCGATGAGCACGGAGGCGTAAATATCGCCGCAGCCGGGGTAGTTTACCGGGATATATTCGCAGGGCACATACCAAAAGGAGCTGTTTTCTCCGTCGTAGCCCACTGCGGAAAGTCCCCCCTCCGCAAGCTCCGTTCCCGTGACCACAACCCGCTTGGGGCCCATCTGCGAAAGGCGGAGCAGCATGCTTTTCGCCTCGCTTCGGGTAAGGGGCGCCGCAGGGTAAGCCTCATCCAGCAGCATGGCAGCCTCGGTGATATTCGGCGTTATTATATCCGCGGCGGCGGCAAGCTCCTTCATGCGGCGGCGAAGCTCCTGCGTGCAGGTGCGGTAGGGCTTGCCGTTATCACCCATAACCGGGTCGACTATTTTGAGAGCGCCCGGGTATTCCTTAAAGAACTCAAGGCAGCAGTCCACCTGCTCCCCGCTCCCCAAAAAGCCGGTATATACCGCCTCAAAGTCAATTCCGAGGCTCTTGTAATGCCGCAGCGCCGGCTCAATGTAATCCGTAAGGTCGCGGATAACCGGGTCGCCCAATCCTCCGGTGTGGGCGGAGAGCACCGCCGTGGGCACCGGGCAGACCTGCACCCCCATGGCGGAGAGCACCGGCAGAATTACGGAGATGGAGCACCTCCCGAAGCCGGATAAATCATGTATTGCGGCAACCCGCGCAGGGCGCTTTTCCATAGAAAAGCCCTCCTTTTTTCAATAAATTTTGCGTGATTTTTTCGGAAATATATTCAAGCGTATCATTTTTGTCCTCCGTGGAAAAATAGAAGCGAAAATAACAAACGGAGGGATTTTTTATGAACAATGGCGTTTCCGCAGCCGTCACCGGCGCGGCGGCAGCCGCCGCATTGGGCACGGCGATTTATATGATGTCAAACAAGCACCGCAGCTCCCGCAAAATGAAGCGCGGCGCGGCAAAGACCATCCATGCGGTGGAGAATATCGTAAACGGAATTTCCGATATGGTGCGTTAATTCAGCTCGTCCACCGTAAGCCCGTAGCTGGGCAAGAATTCCGCCACAAATGCGTCTGCCTCCGGCAGGCGCATTTCTTCTATAGCGCGCAGAGTGCTCTGCTTTGCCTTGGAAAATTCCCTGTTGCCGGCGTTCTCCTCCTCAATGCACTTCACAAGGGCGGAGAGCTTGTCCGCCGCCTTGAGCAGGCGCAGCATCTCCGGATCCTCGTTCTCGTGGCAGAGCAGCGGACGGTAGTCCCCACGCAAATCCTCCGGCAGCATGGAAACAAGCTTTTCGTTCGCCACCGCCTCGACCTTTTTGTATGCGTCGTTTATTTCCGGATTATAATATTTTATGGGAGTGGGCATATCTCCGGTCAAAATCTCGCTGCAATCGTGGTACAGCGCCAAAAGCACAAGGCGGTTCACATCGCAGCTTCCTCCGAAGCGGCGGTTCCGCAAAAGCCCCAAGCAGTGGGCGATTACCGCCGTATCGAGAGTATGCACCGAAAGGGATTCTGGTTGGCTGTTCTTCATCAGCGACCAGCGGAAGATGTGCTTCATTCTGGAAAGGTAGGCGTAAAATCTGCTTTGCATTTTTATCATCCTTTGCAATAAAATCGAAGTTTTTTTGCACTATATCTACGGAACGCGCGTTCCGAACAAAAATAACCCGTGCGGCGTCCACCAAACGGCAGTTGCAGAATTATTATACGCCTTTTCCTCCGAAAAGAACAGAGTTTTTTTGCATTGCCGAGCCGCACGGGTAATTTTTTTGTTAAAACCCTTTCAAATAAGCGCACAATGCTCTATAATATACATATATACGGTCAGTCAAAGGCTTCTTTCGGCAAAAAATTTTGCCTTAAAAAATATTTATTTACCGAGGTTGAAAAATGACGGGAATAAACAAAACCACAAAAAATCTTCATTGGCAAACGGCGATTCTTGCGGCAATATGCGCCGTGCTCGCGCTTGGCTTCATAGTTTACCGAAACGGCGGAATTTTCACCTATTACGGCGACTATAACTGTCAGCAGATATGCTTTTATATGCACGCTCACGAGCTTGTGAAAAGCGGTCAGATAGGCTGGGACTGGGGAACCGACCTCGGCGCAAATTTTATCGGCTCCTACTCCTTCTATCTGCTGTTCAGCCCGTTCTTTCTGATAACTCTGCCCTTTAGCACGGCGGCGGTTCCCTATCTTATGGCTCCGCTTTTCGTGCTCAAGTTCAGCACCGCCGCAGTAACCGCATATTTTTATGTGGCAAGGTTCGTCAAGGACAAACGCTTCGCCGTGGCGGGAGGACTTCTCTACGCATTCTCCGGCTACTGCGTCTATAATCTTTTCTTCAACCACTTCCTTGACGTGGCGGCGTTCTTCCCGCTCCTGCTCATCGCCATGGAGCAGCTTATCACCGAGGACAAGCACGGCCCCTTTATTTTCGCCGTGGCAATAAACGCCATGGTGAACTACTGGTTCTTCATAGGCGAGGTTTTCTTCGTCATGCTCTATTTCTTCATCAGAATTACCGACAAAAATATCAAGCAGAAATTCCGCAAATTCATTTTCGTCGGAATCGAATCCGTACTCGGACTTGGCGTTGCCATGGTCGCCGTTCTGCCCTCCGTTATGGCGATTATGGGCAACCCGCGTGTCGGCGGAGATAACTTTGTCAACGGCTGGTCGCTCTGGCTCTATTACAGCGAACAGCGCGCCCCCGCCATAATCGCAAGCTTCTTCTTCCCGCCTGATATGCCCGCAAAGCAGAATATGTTCAGCGGTCAGGGAGCACAGTGGGCTTCCATGGCGGGCTGGCTGCCGCTTTTCGGCATGACCGGAGCTATCGCCTGGGTGCGCTGCGTAAAGCACGACTGGCTTAAAAAAATGATTGTCGCCTGCACCGTTTGCGCCCTTGTTCCGGCGTTTAATGCGGTTTTCATTCTCTTTAACAATTCCTACTACGCCCGTTGGTTCTATATGTTCGAGCTTATCCTTGTGCTTGCCACGGTGAAGGCACTTGAAGCCTCCCGCTTCGACCCGGACGAGGAGGACGAGCAACTCAAGCACCCGGTTGTGGACTACAAGAAGGGACTTATCCCCTGCTATGCAATCACCGTCGGACTTATTCTCGTCCTCACCCTCACCCCTGTTTATTACAGCGACACCGGCTGGACTGTCGGACTGCTCTATAATGGACTTTGGTTCATGCTTACTGCGTCTTTCGCGGTGGCTTCGCTGCTGCTTTGCACTGCGCTTTGGCTCATTCGCAAAAAAAAGCACTACAAGAATATTCTTGTTTTCGCCACCGCATTTATGTGCGCGGCGTACGGATTCGCATTCTTCAACTTCGGGTACAGCTTCGCCGGCGACCATGAGGAAATTATCGATGAAGCGGTGGGTCTTTCCGAAGAAATGGAGCTTCCGCAGGAAGGCAGCCAGACTTTCGTCCGCGCGGATTTCTATGAATGCTTCGAAAACCTCGGCCTTTACTGGAATATTCCTTCCATCCGCTGCTTCCACAGCATTGTGCCCGCCTCCGTCATGGAGTTTTACCCGAAGGTAGATGTCAAGCGCGACGTTTCCAGCAAGCCGGAATACAGCTACTACGCTCTGCGCTCCCTCCTCTCCGTAAAGTATCTTTATGCTCAGGCGGACGAAGTCACTCCGGACTCCGTGCTCTGCCAGGGCTTTGAGTTCTATAAAGAGGAAAACGGCTACTATATTTTCAAGAACACGAACTATATCCCCATGGGCTTCACCTTTGATTATTACATCACCGAGGAGGAGTTCGAGGATGTTCCGACCACCCAACGCGACAAAGTGCTCACCTCCGCCATCGTGCTCACCAACAGCCAGATTTTGCAGTACAGCAGCGACGTCAAACACCTACCCGGCGGACCCGACCGCTACATGAGCTATGAGAATTTTCAGCTTCAGGCGGCGCTGCGCAGCCGCAGCTCCGCGTTCGAGTTCGAGTACGATGCGAGCGGCTTTAACGCCAAAATATTCCTCAATAAAAACAACCTTGTGTTCTTCTCCGTACCCTATGACGAGGGCTGGACGGCCTATGTAAACGGCGTTGAAACCGCAATCGAGCGCGTCGACACCGGCTTTATGGCTGTTTATGCCGAAAAGGGCGCAAACGAAATTACCTTTGTTTATCACACTCCCGGTCTTAAATACGGCGCATACATCAGCGCCGCAGCGCTCCTCGTTTCCGTGCTGTATATCCTCTATTTTGTTCGCGCGGGCAAGCACAAAAACGACGACGAGATTATGAGCGAATATTATGAGAAGCGCGAGGCCGACGCGGAGATCGAGGACGAGCCGGAGCTTCCTCCGGAGGAGGATTTGACCGTCATTCGCAAGCCGGAGGACACCCCGCCCTACACCGAATATGATGGTCCCGACCCGAAAATTTATCCCGACCTGTGATTTTGTGCAACAAATCATCACAAAATCCGCACTATATATGCGAAGCTCATTTAAGCAGCCTTAAACCTTTCGACAAAAAAGGAGGACATAAAATGAAAAAGACATTCGCAATACTTTTAGCACTTGTAATCGCTCTTTCCTTTGCCGGGTGCAGCTCTGCGGTGAACAAATCGTATGACGGCGGCAATATGTACCAAGAGTCATTCTCCCCCGGTGCGGATTATTTTGAGTCGGAAGCCGCAAACACCGAAGAATTTATGGATTCCGACTATTCCTCCGGCGACAAGCTTGAGGAGAACACCTCCGCAAGCGGAAGAAAACTGATACGCACCATAAATCTTTCCATGGAAACCCTTGAATTTGAAGGCTTTGTTTCCGCTTTGCAAAAGGCCGTTGCCGAGGCCGGCGGCTACATCGAAAGCTCCGACATCAGCGGCAACAGCTACAATTACAGCCGCAGCCGCTATGCAAGCTTCACCTGCCGCGTCCCCTCCGCAAAGCTTGACGGCTTCCTCAATACCGTCGGCGGCATAGGTAACATCACCTCCCGCAACGAAAATCAGGTGGACGTGACCCTCTCTTATGTGGACACCGAAGCGCGCATTTCTTCCCTCCAAACCGAATATGACCGCCTGCTCGAGCTGCTTGCTCAGGCGGAAAGCGTCGACAGCTTAATCTCCCTCGAAGCCCGTCTGTCCGACGTGCGCTATCAGCTCGAAAGCTACAAAAGCCAGCTTCGCACCTACGATAACCTCGTGGATTACAGCACCGTCTCCATTTCCGTAAGCGAGGTGCTCCGCGTGACCTCTCCGGAGGAAAAGAGTGCATGGTCGCGTATTCAGACCGGCTTCTCCGACAGCCTCTATTCCGTCGGAGTAGGCGCCGTGGATTTCTTCGTATGGTTTGTGGCGAACATTCCGTACTTTGTGGTAATCGCGGTAATTGTGCTCATTATAGTGCTCATCATCAAGCTCTGCCTCCGCAATAATCCCCGCCATCAGGAAAGGGTCGCTTGGAAAAAAGCTGAAAAGGCTCGCAGAAAAGCCGAAAGGCTTGCGAAGAAAAATGCGGCGAATGCTGCTGCCGCACCCGAAGCCGCTCCTGCTCCCGAAGCAGCACCCGCGCCGGAAGCAAGTGAAAACGGTGAAAGCAAGTAATGAATAATCAGTAACAACAAAAGCGCTCCTTCTCAAGGGGCGCTTTTTCGTATCGAGTATTTCTTTATGGGGTATCTCAGGCTTTCAAGCTTTGCCGGAACAACTAAACCTGCGCACGGCGCGGGAGCGTCCTCGCCGAGTAATCCGCGGCTCCGCGGAGCGCAGTTCTCGGCTCCCCTGTGTAAGGGGAGCTGTCAGCGAAGCTGACTGAGGGGTTGTATCGGCGACCAGTGACGGCGTTTACGCTGATTTACTGCCCCGCAATATTCCTCCGTGCTTCCGTCGGCGGGGCGAAGCTTACCCCTTTTCTTTTGTAACCAAAAGAAAAGCCGTAA
>USFO01000017.1 GCA_900553955.1 uncultured Oscillospiraceae bacterium | reverse complement strand
AAATGCCCTTCTAGGGCTTATTCAAGCCTCCGGCTTTGCCGGAGGTTGTGACTTTATTTCAACGCATTTCTTGCAGCATTGCGCCGCTTTACCTCGAGGTTGCTCATGGCATCCGCAAGGGAAAGCTTCGACATAAGGTAATCGTTATGGCTCTGGCGGCGTTTAAGCCGCTCAGAAGCCTTTTCCGCAAAGCGCATTTCGCGCTCCTCGTCGATTTCATCCGGTAGGATGATTTCACCGCAAAGCGCAGTGGCATTTCCGCCGGAAATATCAAGCATTCCACGGGTAACGGCGCAGACAACAGTTTCGCCGTCCGGCTTCGTAAAGGAAAGCTGACCGTCAAAAATCGCAGCCATCATAGGCGAATGGTTCGTCATAACGCCCATCATGCCGTCGCTTACAGGAACGACAAGAGATTTGCACTCGCCGGAATAGAACGCGCGCTCCGGCGAAAGCAGTTCAAGATGAAAGGTGCTCAAATACTCTCGCTCCTTTCATCAAAGCGTTGCCGCTTTTTTCGGAACATCGTCGATTACGCCGACATTGAAGAACGCCGCTTCAGGGTATTCGTCCATTTCGCCGTCAACGATGGATTTAAAACCACGGATGGTTTCGGAAAGCGGAACATAAACGCCGGGTACGCCGGTGAATTTTTCCGCAACGCTGAACGGCTGAGAAAGAAAGCGCTGAATTCTTCTTGCGCGGTGAACGATAAGTTTATCCTCGTCACCCAGTTCGTCCATACCGAGTATGGCGATAATATCCTGAAGCTCTTTGTAGTGCTCCAAAATCTCCTGAACACGGCGCGCCGTTTCGTAATGCTCCTCACCGACTATGTTTGGCTCAAGAATACGGGAAGAGGATTCCAGCGGGTCGACGGCAGGATAGATGCCAAGCTCCGCAATTTTTCTGCTCAGAACGGTGGTTGCATCCAGGTGAGAGAATGTGGTTGCCGGAGCAGGGTCGGTAAGGTCGTCCGCAGGAACATAAATTGCCTGAACGGAGGTGATAGAACCGTTCTTCGTGGAGGCAATGCGCTCCTCGAGTTCACCGAGGTCGTTGGCAAGGGTCGGCTGATAGCCGACGGCACTGGGCATTCGGCCAAGCAGGGTAGAAACCTCGGAACCCGCCTGAATGAATCTGAAAATGTTGTCGATAAAGAGAAGCACGTCTTTGCGGCACTCGTCACGGAAATATTCCGCTACGGAAAGGCCGGAAAGAGCAACTCTCATACGCACGCCGGGAGCCTCGTTCATCTGACCGAACACAAGCGCGGTTTTATCCAGAACGCCGCTGGCGCGCATTTCCGTCCAAAGGTCATTACCTTCACGGCTACGTTCGCCAACGCCGGTGAATACGGAATATCCGCCGTGCTCGGTGGCGATGTTGTGAATAAGCTCCTGAATAAGAACGGTTTTACCGACACCGGCGCCGCCGAACAGACCGATTTTGCCGCCCTTTACATAAGGTGCAAGCAGGTCGATAACTTTGATGCCCGTTTCCATGATTTCCTCGGCGTTTTTGCGTTCGGAATAGGGTGGAGCGGGTTTATAAATGCATCTTCTCTGGGTGTCGTCGGCAAGCGGTTCGCCGCCGTCGATAGGTTCACCCAAAACATTGAACAGTCTGCCAAGAACCTGTTCACCAACAGGAACGGAAATAGGTGCGCCGGTGGCGAACACTTCCATCCCGCGGAAAAGTCCCTCGCTTGGGCCAAGCATTATGCACCGAACAAGTCCGTCGCCTATATGCTGAGAAACTTCCATTATACGCTTTTCTTTACCGACGTAAAGATAAAGCTCTTCTCTTATCCTTGGCAGTGTGCCTTTGTCAAAGGCAATATCCACAACGGGGCCGTTAATACCGGCAATTTTGCCCATGCGTTTTGTTTCACTGGTTTGGTTGTTCAAGTCTATGTCCCTCGCTTTGTAACATTTGGCGCTTCTTTTTAAGCGCCCTTGCGCCGGAGGCTATTTCCACCATTTCTCTTGTGATTTTCGCCTGGCGAACACGGTTATACTCAACTTTAAGCTGTTTTATCATATCCTCGGCGTTCTTTCCGGCAACGCTCATGGCGGACATACGCGCTTCCTGCTCGTCAAAATAGCTGTCGATAAGGGAACTGTATATGTAACCTGCAAGGTAGCTTGGAACAATGCAGTCCAAAACCGTGTTCGGATCCGGATAGAACTCCTTTGTATTCCAATCCTCTTTGGAAGCTTTTTCAGAAACGCCCTCTTCCGGGCGGAAGCTGCTTCGCGCAAGGGGAAGCAGGCACTGAAGCTGGCATTCGCTGCCGTTGCCCGCTTCCGGGTCGCTGTAAATTATACTTATATCATCAACGCGACCGGTATTGAAGAACTCAAGGATATAAAGGCAAATACGCCGTGCTTCCCACATGGAAGCGATGGCTGCGGAAAATTCAAAATTCGTATCATAAGGTACGTTTCTGTTTGCAAAATGTGATCTGCCATATTCACCGACAATAAAGAGCAGGGTGTTCGGGCTTTGGTCAACAAATTCTTCCGCCATTTTTATGGCGTTTTGGTTGTATCCTCCCGCAAGACCCTTGTCGGATGTTACGAGCAAAAGACCATGACGAGCGCCCTTGTGCTCTGGTTTTGACTGAAAATACTTGTTCTGCGTTTCGGGAATAAAGCGCAAAAGCTCGGTGATTTCCTTTTTAAGAGCGGTAAAGTATGGGTGGGTTTCAAGCATATCACATTTTGCTCGACGCATTTTGACAGAGGAGATCATGTACATGGCATCGGTGACTTTTTTTGTTTCACGGATGCCGCTCATCCTCGATTTTAATTCGCTGGAGGTTGCCATGCTTTCATCTCCCTTCCGTCAATTAAAAGCGATAAGCGGAAAGAAACGCTCTTGCTTCGGCAATAATGCTGTTTTTGATTTCGTCGGTCAAAGCGAGGCTTTGGTCGATTTTGTGGCAAAGAACGCTGCATCCGTGCTCAAAATGGTCAAGAAGGTCGCGCTGGAATGCTTTTATCTGCTTTACGGGAATGTCGACAAAAAGTCTGTCCTGGGCGCAGATAAGCGTGATAACCTGTTCGCGCATGCTCATGGAGGTGCCATTCGGCTGGCAGAGCAGCTTCATCAGGCTTTCGCCGTATTTTAGCTCGCGCATGGTCTGCTCGTCAAGGTCGCCGCCGAACTGCGCGAATACCTTCATTTCGCGGTACTGCGCAAGGTCAAGGCGAATCGTACCAACGGATTTCTTCATAATCTTGGTCTGGGCGGCACCGCCAACACGTGAAACGGAAAGACCGATGTTTACTGCGGGACGCTGACCGGCAAAGAACAACTCACTCTCAAGGAAAATCTGTCCGTCGGTGATGGAGATTATGTTCGTCGGAATGTACGCGGAAACGTCGCCCGCCTGGGTTTCAACGATTGGCAGAGCGGTCATGCTGCCGCCGCCAAGCTCGTCAGAAAGCTGTGCAGAACGTTCCAGTAGTCTAGAGTGGAGATAGAAGACATCGCCGGGGTAAGCTTCACGACCGGGAGCACGCTCCAGCAAAAGGCTGAGGGTACGATACGCAACCGCATGCTTGGAAAGGTCATCGTAAATTACAAGGGTGTCGCGGCCACGGTACATAAAGTACTCCGCAATAGCACAGCCCGCATAGGGGGCGATGTACTGCATGGAAGCAGGATCGCTTGCCGGAGAGGAAATGATAACGGTGTAGTCCATTGCGCCGGCTTTGCGAAGGGTCGCTTCAACTCTTGCTATGGTGCTTGCCTTTTGACCGATGGCAACATAGACGCACACCATATTTTTGTCTTTCTGGTTCATTATTGTATCAATGGCGATAGAGGTTTTACCGGTCTGATGGTCGCCGATGATAAGTTCACGCTGTCCGCGTCCGATAGGGAACATGGAGTCGATTACGAGAACGCCGGTTTCCATAGGGCGGTCAACGCCTTTGCGCTCCACAATGCCGGGCGCAGGACGCTCGATGGGAAAGTACTCCTTCGCACCGATGGGCTCGCCGCCGTCAACCGCATTGCCAAGCGGGTCTATCATTCTGCCAAGCACCCTGTTGCTGATAGGAATACCTGCGGTGCGGCGTGTGCGCACAACGCGGGTGCCTTCCATAACGTCACTGTCGTCGCCGAACAGAACAATACCTGTGGTGCCGTCGGTGCGGATATCTTGTGCCATGCCCTTGATTCCGCAGTCGAACAGAACGATTTCGCCGTATTCAAGGTCACGCAGACCTTCAATAACAGCGATTCCGTCGCCGACGGTGAGAACAAAGCCCACCTGTTGCTGACCGGCATCAAGGTCAAAGCTGCTTATGTCTTCACGAAGAAGGGAGATGATTTTATCAGGCTCTTTCTCTTTGATAAGAGACTGGAAGGATTTGCGAAGTTGGCGGATTCGTCCCAGAGTGCTCCAGTCATAGTTGTCGTCGCCCGCGAAAATGCGGAAGCCGCCCACAACGGAAGGATCAATCTTGATTACAAAGTTGACCTCATCAACTTTGTACTGTTCAAGCATATAGCTGCGTATTTTTTCCTTCTGTTCGTCAGTAGGGGGCGTAACGCAGTCAATTTCGACCTGAAGAACCTTCTTCGCAGATTCCTTATCAGGAATGAAAATATCGTTGTTATGCTTCATCATGATTTCCTTTCATCAGCCACGGTTTTGTCGGTGCGGCGGATAAATTCATCATAAAGAGCGCTGTTGCGCTCCGGAGTAACGGTGTCGCTGAGCAGCTTTTGGGTAGCGGAAAGAACAAGCTCGCTGATTTCCGTCTGTGCGGAATCAAGTATGCTTTCTTTGCGCTTTTCGGCTTCGGTTTCTGCTGCGGCGATAATTGCGTTCGCCTTTTGGTGAGCGCTGTCAATATATTCTTTTGCGGTTTCGGCAGCTTCTTTTTCTGCATTGCGGTGCATATCTGCAATTTCCGCTTTTGCTTCTTCAAGCTTCTGTTCATATTCTGCCTTCATATCGGCGTTTGTTTTTGCGGCTTCTTCGTTTTCTTTGGCAAGATCCTCAAAATGCTTCTGACGGTCCGCCATAAATTTAGTTATCGGTTTGAAAAGCAGAAATCCAAGGGCACCCGCAAGAATAACAAAGTTGAGCATGTGCAAAAGCACTTGCGTAAAATCAATATTCAACGGCATGTTTACGCACCTCTGTCAATTAAAGAACGAATATGATAAGGATAGCGATAATCAAAGCGTAGATGATAGCAGTCTCGATAAATACAAGGCCAAGCATCATAGCAGAGTTGATTTTGCCTGCTGCTTCGGGCTGACGAGCCATGCTTTCTGCGGTTTTTGCGATGGAAATTGCCATGCCGATTGCACCCGCGGTGGCAACAACGCCCACGATGGCTGAGGAAGCGATTGCCTTGGTGCCGGTGGTGTTGTCAACAGTGGTTTCAGCTTCAGCGGAAGCTGCGGTTTCAGCTGCGGGAGCTTCTTCTGCGAATGCAACAACGCTCATGGCGAAAACAAGAGAAAGTGCAATGATAAGGGAAAATACGATGGATAATATTTTAGAACGTTTCATAATAAATCAAGCCTTCTTTTCTTTGATTTTTTTGGGATTCGGCTCAACAGCCTCGCCATAGAATATAGAGACAAGTGTGGTAAGAACATAAGTCTGTATTGCGGCGTGCAGCAATGTGAACATAACGCCAACGAATACAGGAAGCACGAAGCTGAGAGATACATAGTAGTAAACAAGCTCCGTAACAAGCAGTCCGCTCAGCAGTGCGCCGAAAAGACGGAAGCTCATGGAAATCGGCAAAGAGAAATCCTTCAGCACGCCAAGCACGCCTTTAGCTCCGTTGCAGACGGCGCCTGCAATCAGGATAAACGCATAGGAGGTAATGCCCATGGCAATGGCTCCGTTGATGTCCGCAATAGGAGCGGGCAACGCAATGGAGTGCCCTTTGGTGGTTACGGCCTGAATGCCGAGCAGTTCAAAAATGGTGCTGAAAAAGATATAGCAGCCTGCGCCGAAAATATATGAGCCGACAACAGGCGTTTTATGCGGGCTGTTGGTCTTTGCCATGCCGGAAAAGAAGCCCACAAGCTCCTCCAGAATAAGCTGGAATTTTCCCGGAACGGTTTTAAAATGCGGAATAACGAATATTCTTATTATGACTGCACCGATAATAAGCGCGGCGCTGACTATGTAAGCAGAGATAAGCGCCGGGTTTACCAAAAGCCCAAACAGGCTTATCTTGTTATCCTCGTGCAGAACGCCGTCGCGCATAACTTCCTTGATAGTTTCTGCCTTCTCACCGGAAGGAAGACCAACAATGAAAATTGCAGCAAGAATAATTGCCAAAAGCGATATCCATACAATAAGATAAATCGTTTTTCCGCTGAGTTTTTTTGAGCTCATCAGATTAAAAACTCACCTCGATTGATTTATTTTGGGCAAACCGCTTCCCGGAAACGGCATAATAAAAGCTTCCGGTCTTTCCGAGTAAGACCGTGAAGCCCATAGTAAAAAGAGCGCCGCCTCCGCTTTGCCCGGATATTTGATTGCGCGATTTTTAAAAAAACGGAAATTTTCCGTTTCCCTTAGAAAAAAACAACCCTCCTCTTCCAATTCACAGCCGTTTGCAAAAAAACGGCATGCTTTCTTCTTTTGGGTCGAAAAGCCATAGGCTTTTCTTATCAAAAAAATACGCGCCCCTCCGTTTTGATTCACAGGATACAAAACAAAGCCGTGAAATGTATATTTTTCACAGAAAACCTTTAAGGACCGCCTGTGTTTATCCGTTAAAACGCAGATACGATCCCTATGCCTGCAATTATAGCAGAACTCGCAGGATATGTCAACGCTGTCACGTTAAATACTTAACCTATTTATAATGTATTTCGAATATTTTTATAAAACGTACATCAAAATACGAATTATACACTAAACTTTTTCAAAACAAGCGACCGAATTTGCTGTTTTTGCTTCCGATTTTGCTATCTTTGCCAAAAAGGATTGATATTTTTGTGATAGCGGGCTAAGATAAATTCAAAAGGAAGCGCAAAGCGCGGCAGCAAACGTTTCCTTCGTTATAACGAATAAAAGATATTCTCCTGTACCATCGCAACGGTCCGACGCTTTTATTCCTGAAAAGCGTCGGGCTTTTGCTATATCCGTACAAAGTTAAACACTGCTGAGCTTGCAGAAAAATGCGACCGTTTTTGCCATCTTTCAAAAATGCTATTGCAATTCTGTGTGTTCCGTCGTAAAATACGTCTTCGGCGGTTGGCGTATGTTTCACAGGGTACGCAGAATGCCGCCTTGCTTTTTCAGGTAAAGCAAATCCGGAACAGGACAAAGGGGTCGGAACGGCTTAGCACCGCTTCCGGCTTTTTTGTTGAAGAATAAATACAGGGAAAAGCCGCAAGGCCGCGGAAAAACCGCTTAGCCGCCGTTTTTGCCGAAAAAATTTATTCTTTAATAAAGGCGCATGAGCATCGTGCATCGTGCGTGAGCATGCTCAAATATCCCATTATTTGTATTGCAAACGCCCTGCCGCCATGATAAAATAATAAAGTACGGCTCCGTAAAACGGAGCGCACCAAGGAAAGGAATGAGAGCAGTGAAAGTAATAAAAAGAAACGGTTCCGAAGTGGCCTTTGACATAACAAAAATAATTTCGGCAATCACAAAGGCGAACGAAACCGTCGAAGAAAACATCCGAATGACGCAGACACAGATTATGCGTATTGCGGAATCCGTGGAAATGTCCTGCAAGGAGATGAACCGTGCACCCTCCGTGGAGGAAATCCAGGATATGGTCGAACATCAAATTATGGCACACGGCGCTTTCGAGGTTGCAAAAAACTATATTACATATCGCTACACCCGTTCTCTTGTAAGAAAGAGCAACACCACCGACGACAGAATTTTGAGCCTTATCGAGTGCAGCAACGAGGAAGCAAAGCAGGAGAACGCCAATAAAAACCCCGTTGTGAACTCCACTCAGCGCGACTATATGGCAGGGGAGGTTTCCCGCGACATAAGCGAGCGTATTCTGCTTCCGCAGGACATTGTGGACGCTCACAGAGAGGGCATAATTCACTTCCACGACTCCGACTATTACGCCCAGCACATGCACAACTGCGACCTTGTGAACCTTGAGGATATGCTCCAGAACGGAACCGTCATCACCGGAACCATGATTGAGCGTCCGCACAGCTTCTCCACCGCCTGCAATATCGCCACTCAGATTATCGCGCAGGTCGCATCCAACCAATACGGCGGTCAGAGCATTTCTCTTACCCACCTTGCGCCCTTTGTGGATGTGAGCAGAAAGAAAATCAGAAAAGTGGTGGAGCAGGAGCTTCACGAAATAGGCGTTGAGGTTTCCGAGGATAAAATCAACGAGGTGGCGGAAATCCGCCTCAAAGACGAGGTTCGCCGCGGAGTTCAGACCATTCAGTATCAGGTGCTCACGCTGCTCACCACCAACGGACAGGCTCCCTTCGTAACCGTGTTTATGTACCTCGGCGAAACGAAGGACCCCCAAGAGAAGCACGACCTTGCCATGATAATCGAGGAAACGCTGAAGCAGCGCTATCAGGGCGTTAAAAACGAGGAGGGCGTTTGGATAACCCCCGCTTTCCCGAAGCTTATTTATGTGCTTGAGGAAGATAATATCCACTGCGATTCTCCGTATTACTATCTTACGGAGCTTGCCGCAAAATGCACCGCACGCCGTATGGTTCCGGACTATATTTCCGAAAAGAAAATGCTGGAGCTTAAAGTGGACAAAAACGGACAGGGAAACTGCTATCCCTGCATGGGCTGCCGCAGCTTCCTTACGCCTTATGTCGACCCGGAAACCGGCAAGCCCAAGTATTACGGACGCTTTAACCAGGGCGTTGTCACCATCAACCTGCCGGATGTGGCGCTTTCCTCCGGCGGAAATATTGAAAAATTCTGGAAGATATTCGACGAACGACTTGAGCTTTGCCACCGCGCTCTTATGTGCCGCCACGAACGCCTCAAGGGAACTCTATCCGATGCGGCGCCGATTTTGTGGCAGTGCGGAGCCTGCGCCCGCCTCAAAAAGGGCGAGCCCATCGACAAGCTGCTCTACGGCGGATATTCCACCATCTCTCTCGGATACGCAGGACTCTATGAGTGCGTAAAATATATGACCGGAAAGAGCCATACCGATTCCACCGCAACCCCCTTTGCGCTTGAGGTTATGGAGCACATGAACGCCGCCTGCCGTGGGTGGAAGGCAAAGCACAATATAGATTTCAGCCTCTACGGAACCCCGCTGGAATCCACCACCTACAAATTCGCAAAATGCCTTCAGCACCGCTTCGGCGTAATTGAGGGTATTACGGATAAGGGATATATCACGAACAGCTACCATGTTCATGTCACCGAGAAGATAGACGCCTTCACCAAGCTCAAATTTGAAGCACAGTTCCAGGCTCTTTCTCCCGGCGGCGCAATCAGCTACGTGGAAGTTCCCGATATGCAGAACAATATAGAGGCCGTTCTTCAGGTTATGAAGTTCATTTACGAAAACATAATCTATGCGGAGCTGAACACCAAAAGCGACTACTGCCAGGTCTGCGGCTGGGACGGCGAAATCGAAATTGCAGAAGAAAGCGGTAAGCTCATCTGGCGCTGCCCGCGCTGCGGAAATACCGATCAGAGCAAAATGAACGTTGCCCGCCGCACCTGCGGATATATCGGAACGCAGTTCTGGAACCAGGGCAGAACCCAGGAAATACGCGACAGAGTGCTTCACCTGTGAGGATATAATGTATTACGGAGAAATCAAAAACTGCGATATTGCAAACGGAGAGGGCGTGCGAGTAAGCCTGTTCGTTTCCGGCTGCACAAACCGCTGCAAAAACTGCTTTCAGCCCCAAACATGGGATTTTTGCTACGGCGAGCCTTTTGATGAGGATGCGGAAAACCGCATCCTTTCTCTGCTTTCGCCGGAATATATAAGCGGGCTGACCGTCTTGGGCGGCGAACCCTTTGAGCCGCAAAATCAGCGCAGCCTGCTGCCGTTTATAAAGCGGGTGAGGGCGGCTTATCCGAACAAAAATATTTGGGCGTACAGCGGCTTCACCTATGAGGAAATGCTCACCCCCGGCGCACACCCGAACTGCGAGGCAACAGAGGAGCTGCTTTCGCTTTTGGACGTTCTGGTGGACGGTCGCTATGTGGATGAGCTGAAGGACATTTCGCTGCGCTTCCGCGGAAGCAGAAACCAGCGCGTAATAGACCTTGCCGCCACGAGGAAAAGCGGCAAGCCGGAGCTTCTGTATCAAAACGAGGAGCGCGGACGCCTTTAAGAAAAGGAGCAAGGGGAAAATGAAATGGTTTATAGCTTCCGACATTCACGGTTCGGAATACTACTGCAAAAAAATGCTTGAAGCCTTTGAAAGGGAGCGGGCGGATAGAATTCTGCTTCTCGGCGACCTGCTCTATCACGGCCCCCGCAACGATTTGCCGAGGGACTATGCGCCGAAGGCGGTTATAGCTATGCTCGGCGGCATAAGCGACAAGATTTTCTGCGTTCGCGGCAACTGCGAGGCGGAGGTTGACCAAATGGTGCTCAATTTTCCGGTTATGGCGGACTATGCGCTTATCGAGGCGGAAAATCGTATGATTTTCGCAACCCACGGACATATTTACAACGAAAATAACCTGCCGCCTTTGGCAAAAGGCAGCGTGCTTCTTCACGGCCATACCCATGTGCCGAAATGCGCCGAGCACGAGGACTATGTTTGTATGAACCCAGGCTCTGTTTCAATCCCGAAGGAGGGAAGCTGGCACGGCTATATGACCTTGGAGAACGGAAAGCTCCGCTGGCTTGACCTTGACGGCGAACAGAGGATGGAATATAGCCTTTGATGCGGCCGTTCTTGCTGTTTTAGCGACCGTTCTTGCTATCTTTACGCAAAAGAATTGATTTTTCGGCTCTCTGCTGATAGAATATCATCGTAGGGTACGGCGAAAGGGAGAGCGCCGACGCCTTGCGTTAACGGTTATTCGACTATCCAAGCGATGATTGAAAAGCACCCGTGCTCATTTGAGCACGGGTGCTTTTCATTTGAGCACGGAATGAGCACGGCGGTGCTCAAAGAGCAAAAAAAGCGGTGCTCAGCCGAGCACCGCTTTTTTATATGCTTTTTATTTATTCTACAACGGGTATTTCGTGGCGCATTATGCTGTTCCAGCCATCGGGAAGAGTTTCGTTGTCAACAAATCTGTACTCATCCAAGCAGATTTCTCTGCCTACAAAGTCACAGTATTGACCCATGCCCCAGCCCTGCTGAACTTCATACAGAATAAATCCGCTGTTGTTGTCGCTTACCAATATGGAGGAACCAAGTCCGGCACAGTTTACAAGCCCGCGGAATGTTATAATCTTGCCCTCGGCGGAAAACACCATGGTGTTGCCGTCCGCATGACTTGTGCCTGAGTGAATAATCAGCTCGTCGATGCCGTCTTTATCAACATCGCAGAAATAATATTCGCCCCACTGTACCTTGCCGTAATCCTCTTTCGGGTAGGAGGAGTAGTCATAAGTCGCATATTGAAGCCAATCACAGCTTTTTACATACTTCGTGAAAAGGTTGTGATACTTGCCCGCATTTGTGTTTTCCGGCGCGATCTTACGGCGGTTCATGGTAAGCTCGTTTTCAAGAATATTTGTTACTGCTTCGCTGTAAAATGCAGCATCGGGGTAGCCCGCAATGATGGAAATTTGTCCCTCGATGTCTTTTTTCATGCGTTTTACGGCGGCTTCTATATCCTTGTCAAATTTCACGGAGTCATAAGAAAGCCACGCACTTTTGAGGTAAAGCATGGTGCAGTCGCGTATAAAGCGCGCGCGTTCCGCAAAATCGGAAATATCATCGGAGCGGTTGTATGCGTACTCAAAGTATTTCTGCATATCGGTTATAATCGAAATATCCCGCACGGCGTCGTTTTTTTTGTTGATTTTCAGGAGGTACGGATCGAGAAAATCAATGGATTTTTTCAGAATGCCTGCCGCCGGAGTGAGAAATTCATCTTCGAGTGTGTCGTTTATCTGTTTTGAAACCCACGCCTGAGCAAGCGCCTTTGCGCCATCATTCAGCATATAGCCGGTGTAATCGTTCTTGTATTTTTCGTAGTCGCCGACGGCATCTTTTCCGGCTTTATAGGTCAACTTTTTCTTCATTGCCTTCCAACGGCTGCCGCCGTTATCCGTATGTTCGAGCACGTTTTCAAACGCATTTCCATACATTTCGGAAACGTCCCGGACAGCAAGCAGTCTGCTGCTCGCCTCGATTAAATCCGAGCCGGAAAAATAATAATTGTCCTCAACGCCTTTTATAGCCTCCATACATTCGCGCAAATTTCCGGTATTGTCAATTCCAAAAAGCAGGTAGCTGTAGCCCGGCGCGGCAAGATCCAAGTCGGTGAAAAATCCTTCGTAATATTCCTGCCCTTTAAGGGCGTATTCGGAAAGCTTTTCAGTGAATTTTGCGCCCTTTTCGGCAATTTCGGCAAGGTTTATGGAGTCATCACAGGGCTGCATAAGCTCCAGCAAAAGGTCGTGATAATCCCGTTTAGTGGTTTTGCCGGCGACTTTCTTAAAAAAGTTCCAAACTGTGTCATAAAGCCACGCAAAGCCAGTGACGGCGGAGCTGCCGTCCGCATTTTGCAGAATGTTTGCGCTGTATGTGCGGCTTTTCATAATGCGCTCCGTTTCGCAAAGCAGGGAATCCAAGTTCACGGGAATGGAATTGAACGCAATTTCACCGTTTCCGGTGACAAAGGCGTAGGTGGAAAGTGCATTCATAAGCTCGTTAAAGCGGTAAACTTTTTCTGTGCGGATTTTTTTGGCGGGAACGAAGCTGAGGTTTGGTTCAACAATCAAAAGTCCGTTTATGCCTCGGAACTTTTCTCCGTCAAGCTGAAGACCAAGCATATTTGCCGCTTCGGAAAGAGAAATGTAGTATCCGTCGCCGGAAAATTCGTACATCGCGGCGCTTCCCATGCGGTCACTGCAAATATCGGAAAATCGCACTGAAAATTCATACGGAGCCTCCTCCGCGGCTAATGCATCCGTAACCGGGAGCATTAAAGCCGCCAAAAGCAGTGCCAAAACTTTCATAAGTAAATTCTTTTTCATTCGCAACATCCTTTCAAATCTTTTCGATGAAGGCACGCCGTGCGGTGCGCGCAAAAACAGTTTATAATCCCATTATAATAGCTTTGCCCGCAAAAATAAAGCAAAATGTTTCATTTCGGAACAAAAAACGCTTCCGCCTTTCGCCGCATATACTGTAACAGAAAATTTTGCAAATTCCGAAGAAAGGGGGAACGCTTATGCAAAGGCTTGTTCTGCCAATAAACAACTTCAAACCCACGGCGGGGTATAAGTCAAAAAAGTACCGCAGTAAATTCGGCTTTTGGCATTACGGGGTCGACTGCGTGGGCGGCGATACCGTCTACGCCCTCGGAAACGGCACTGTAAAGCTCGTCGGAAACGACGGCAAAAACGGCAAGACCACCGGAAAAACCAGCGGCTGCGGCTTTGTAGCCATTGTGGTGTATAGGGAATGCGAAAACAACAAAACCGAAAAGCCCACCGACCTCACCGTGACATATATGCACCTGCGCGAAATGCCGAAGGTTAAGACGGGGCAGACCGTGACCAAGGACACCGTAATCGGCTATATGGGCAGCACCGGCGCATACACCACAGGAAAGCACCTGCATATTCAAATGGACACGGACACCCGCTTTTGGCAGTATTGCGCCGGGCTCAAGCGCCGCAGCTACGGCGTGTTCAAGTTCGCCAAAGGCGGAAATGTGGACAGCACGGTGAACCCGACGGATTATCTCTGGGTGGACAAAAATCAGCGCGTAACCGCAAGCAAATCCGAATGGTATGACCGCAAGGAGTTTGTGAATTTGCCGAATATATAATAATCCCTCACCGGGAGAACTCCGGCGAGGGATTAAAAACCGTATAAAGATGAAATTATTTTCCTAAACGTGTGCGAATGTCGTTAAGCCATTCGCCCTTGTATTTGAAATAGCGGGGACCGGCGACTTCGCTATTTCTGTCGATTAGGTGCTTAGAGAGCGCACTGAGCGACCACAATTCACCGTTATAAAAAACATGCTTGTCATCGGCAACTTCAAAAAATTCTCCCGAATGAACATTTCCGTTACAGCAGAATTCAACATGTTCACCGACCTCTATGCCGCACTTTGAGAATGCAAATGCCGACAGCTTCTCTTTGTGCTGCGCGCTTATTTCCTGCGCCAATTCTTCGCTGCGTTGTTCCTCGGGGGTGGCTTTCCACTTTTTAAGGCGGTTTTTGTAATTGTTTATTTCCGCGATTGCTTCAAGAATAGAAAATGCGTCCTCCGGAGTCATTGCATAAAATTCGCGGGTGCGCCGTTTTCCGTTAATCACTTCCGTAGAACGAAGCTCAGGGTTGAGCTTGTCTAAAATTGAGTGAAGTTTTTTATCGGAAAGAGCCGAATCCACCTCGTAGGTTGCATATATGCGAAAAGCGAACGGAACGGCTGTACTGCTGTTTAATTCGTCAAGACGCTGTTTAACATTGTTGGCGTATCCTATTTTTATGTATTCCTCAAAGGAAGGGTTTGTGAATATGTAAATTAAGCCCATAACAAATCTCCTCGTTCCATTTATAACTCAAGTATACATTATAATTTGCAAAATGCAATTATAAAACAATGTTAAACGCTGTAAACACCGAATTTTTTCAAAAAAAATACGAGTGTCCATAAGGACACTCGTACTGGTCTGAGTGACGGGACTTGAACCCACGGCCTCTACCACCCCAAGGTAGCGCGCTACCAACTGCGCCACACCCAGATGCTGTTTTTTTCAGCAAGAGATATTATAGCACAGACGGCTGCAAAAGGCAAGCCCCAAACGCAAAATATTTTAATTTTTTTCGACTAATTTCAGCCGCCATCCACAATTTTAAAGTAATCGTAGTTCAAAACCGCTTTGGAATAGGCAATTTTGTTCCGAACAATGCTATTTATGCGGCCGATGTATTCATCGTCTGCGGCTTCATTGCCTTCCGCCGGAATAAACTGCTTGCGGGTGTAGTCGTAATAGCCACGCTCCGTTTTCCAGTTGTAGTCCGGCCAGACCACGATGGCTTCCGCGTCGGAAAAAACGTCCCGCCCAACAAGCAGGCGCGAATCGTATTCCACGCCGAACAGATTGCAGAGTGTTGGCAGAATGTCAAGGGAGTAGGTGGGGGTGGAAATGGTTGTCGCCATGTCGCTGTTTTCATTTTCAAGGCAGCCGGACCAAAGAATGAGCGCATTGTGGTCGCGTTCGGCACTGTTTGTTACAGTGAAGCCGTAAAGCTCGCCGAGGTAATCCTCGCTGTTGCCCCATGATTCGCCTTTTTCCAAGGCGTATGGGTAGTGGTCGGGGCAGATGGCAATGACGGTGTCATCCGCAATGCCAGCCTTTTCAAGCTCGTCGACAAGGTAGGCGAGCGCGTGCTCAAGCTCCATGTTCGCTGCAAGGTACGCCTGCACGGTGGTGGAATAATCGAGATTTTCAACCTCGGCGCGGTTCTTCATGGACATTCCGTTGTTGAAGTTCGTGTAAAAACCGTGCCCGCTGACGCTCATGTAATATACGGAGAAGGGCTGTTTGTCAATGTAGTCGGAAAGAGTGCCCTCGAACATTTCAAGATCGCTGGCGGGCCAAACCTTATTGTTCATAACGTTCTCCAAACCGTTTCCGAATGCGGTGAACGTTTCGTATCCGAACTTCGTGTGTGTGAGGTTGCGGCTGTAATATGTATAAGTTCCGTCGTGGTATGCGGCAGAAAAATAGCCTTCGTTTTTCAGCTTGTTGCCTATGGTGAACGAAAGGTCGCAGTCCGCGATTTTAAGTATGCTCGAAACTCCGGCGGTGGGAACAAGCCCGGTGAGAATGGAATATTCGCCGGTAGAGGTACTTCCGCCCCAAGTTGGCTGATAAAAATCAGTAAACTTAATGCCCTTTGTGGACAAGCGGTACAGAGTAGGGGTGCGAACCGGGTCGATAACCTCCTTGCTGAAGGACTCCGCCGCAATAAGAATCAGGTTTTTGTCCTTGAACAGCCCTGTGTAAGCGTTCTGCTTCGTGCCGGAAAGGCTCTGAACGTATTTGTGAACATTCAGCAGGGTTTTGTCGCTTGTGTTCGCGATAATTGTGTCAAAATCAATGTCCGTGACGTTGTAGCCGTATTCGGCGGGCTGTTCTTCCGGCTGCTGGGAGGGTTCCTCGCTTTGCGAAGAATCTTCCTCCGGGGCAGAAGGCTCTGCGGGCTGTTCAATCACAAATTCTCCGGCGGAAGGGTCGCCGAAAATGCTGTACTGAATGTCAAGGCGTGTTCCGGTAACAAGCCCGAAGGAGCACACGGCGTTATTGAAGTTGTATGCGTCGCGGTAAACGCCGAGCATGGTGGGGCTTGAATGAACGGCGATTAAGCCTTCGATGCAGAACGCCATGAGCATAAACAGCGAACCGATGAGCACAGGTAAGCGGTGTTGGTGCTCAACACGGTGCTCATAAGCAAGTCCCTTCGCAAAAATTATCAGCAGGAACAAAAATACCGGCATAAAAAACAGCAAAATTACCCATGCGCCGTTCTTTATCGCTTTGAAAAACGTGTCGGAAAAATCCGTAAGCACGCCGCCTGTGCCCTGCGCAATGGAGTCAATGGTCATGAAAACCTGATACGCGCTCTGCATAAACGCCTCCACTGTGAAATAGAGGCACACTGCGGATAGCGCGAGCAGGGTGGCAATGTACCGCGCGGTTTTGCTGCGAATCATCAGGCAGAACGCGCCGATGAGTATGCCGAATGCCGCGGAAAACAGCAGTGCAGGCAGCCAGTAAGTTACAGCGTTCGGCATGGCTTTTATTTTCAGCGCAATTTCAAGATATATCAGAGTAAGAGGAAAATATAGAACAGAAACGGCTTCCGGAATATATTTTTTTACAGTTTCGTTAGTCAAATTTTTAAGCATGTCACACCTGAAAAAAATTATAATTTATCGTCGAAAATAAGTATAGCACAATATTTCTAAAAAGAAATATTGATTAAAAAAAATATTAAAATTTTTTGTCGAAAATCAAGATTTTCTTAGCACGCAAAAAATTATGCCGCGGGGAACGAGTATTCTTCGCGGCAATTATATTCAGTCGGGCGCTATTACTTGCCAAGTTCCTGTGTGCGGCGGAATGCGGCTTCCACCGCGTTCATAACCGCGGCGCGGAAAGCTCCGCTTTCCAGCGCGTGTACTCCCGCAATAGTGGAGCCGCCGGGGCTGCAAACCGCGTCTTTAAGCGCTTCAGGGTGCTCCGTGCTCAAAAGTGCAAGCTTTGCCGTGCCAATGAGAGTCTGTTCCGCATATACCTGCGCCTTGTTCCGGGGCAAACCGCACTCCACGGCGCCGTCCGCCAGCGCATTTATAAACATGTATGCAAACGCGGGGCCGCAGCCGGAAACGGCGCATCCGGCGTCGATAAGGTACTCATCAAGCTCGTCAAGAATGCCCGCGGCAGAAAGAATTTCGCAGAATTGCTGTCGGGCTTCTTCGCCGGTGTACTCATTTGAGCACCAAAGAACCATTCCTTCGCCGACGGCAACAGGCGTGTTAGGCATAATTCTGATAATTGAGCACGGAAAACCAAGCGCCGTGCTCAAGCTTTTCATAGTGACACCCGCCGCCATGCTTACGATGGTAAAATCATTTTCGCGGTGCTTAAAGGTGTCTTTTATGCCGTTTATCATGACGGCAAGGGCGCTCGGCTTTACGCCGAAAAAGACAAAATCGCACTCGCTTGCAATGCGCTCATTGCTCACTGCTTTGCCTTTGAGCACGGCGGCAAGAGCCGCGGCTTTTTCCGTGCTCATGTCGGAAATATAAATTTCGCAGTCGGGCAAAGCCGCACGCACAGCTTTTGCAAGCGCGCCGCCCATGTTGCCTGCACCGATAAAACCAATCTTCATTTCAATGCCTCCGTTTCAGCGAATTTGACCGTTGCCGTGAATTATGTATTTGTAGGTAGTCAGCTCGTGTAGACCAATCGGTCCGCGGGCGTGCAGCTTTTGCGTGGAAATTCCCATCTCGCACCCAAGCCCGAATTCGCCGCCGTCGGTAAATCGGGTGGAGGCGTTGACATACACCGCAGCGCTGTCCACGTTCGCGGTGAAATAGTCTGCGGCGGCGCTGTCAGCGGTAACAATAGCTTCGCTGTGGTGGGTGGAATGCTCCGCAATGTGCTCCACAGCCGCTTCGACGGAATCCACCACTTTCACCGCTAAAATGTAGTCGAGGAATTCGGTGTCAAAGTCGTTTTCTCCGGCAGGAGTGCCGCTTACACACTGCGCTGCGCGCTCGTCAAGGCGCAGCTCCACGGGAACAAGCCCGTGTGCGGCGCGATCATCGCAAAGCCGCCGTTTGAGCATGGGCAGAAACTCCGCCGCAATATCCTTGTGAACAAGCAGCACTTCCTCCGCGTTGCAGACAGAGGGGCGGCTTGTTTTTGCGTTTTCGATAATGTCAAGCGCCATGTTAAGGTCGGCGCTTTTGTCAACGTAAACGTGGCAGATGCCGGTGCCGGTTTCGATGCAGGGAACAAGCGCGTTTTCAACGCAGGCACGGATAAGCCCTGCGCCGCCGCGCGGAATCAGCAGGTCAATATAGCCCTTTGCAAGCATAAGCTCTTTGGCGCTTTCACGGCTGGTGTCGTCCACCATGAGCACTGCGTTTTTCGGCAGACCCGCCTGTTCAAGTCCGCAACGCAACGCTTCGGAAATGGCTTTTGCGCTGCGGTAAGCCTCTTTTCCGCCGCGAAGTATGCAGGCGCTGCCTGCTTTTATTGCCAAAGCGGCAGCATCAGAGGTGACGTTAGGGCGGCTTTCGTAAATTATTGCGATAACCCCAAGCGGAACGCTGGTCTTCTCGATAACAAGCCCATTCGGGCGTTCCACACGGTCAAGGACGATGCCGAGAGGAGAGGGCAGCGCTGCCACTTGGCGGATTCCGTCTGCCATGCTGCGGATGCGCTCTGTGCTGAGGGCGAGGCGGTCAATCATAACGCTGCTCATTTTGTCGCGGGCGGCGGCAACGTCCGCCGCATTTGCCGCAAGAATTTCTTCCGTGCTCAAAACAAGACTTTCTGCCATGGAAAGCAGCGCCGCGTTTATTTCTTCAGCGGAATGAGAACGCAGCTGCGGCGCGGTGGCCTTCGCTGCCAAAAGAATATCTTTTGTTTTCATAAACTCAGCCTTTCTTTGCAAAAAATCTGGTGCCAATAGGCTTTCCGTCGATAATGTTGTACAAATTTTCAGGGAAAGCGCCGTTCATAATAATCATGTCGCAGCCGCTTTCCGTCACAATTTTTGCCGCTTTCAGTTTGGTGAACATTCCGCCGGTGCCTCGGGCACTGCCCGCGCAGCCGCCAAGCTTCATAAGCTCGTCCGACCACTCGTCAATACGCTCGATGAACTTCGCGTTCGGGTTCTGATGTGGGTCGCTGTCGAAAAGCCCGTCAATGTCGGACATGAGAACCAACAAATCTGCGCCGACGCTTTCCGCAACAATCGCGGCTAGGGTGTCATTGTCGCCGATTTTTATTTCCGTGGTGGAAACGGTGTCGTTCTCGTTGATAATCGGCAGCACGTTCCATTTGAGGAGCTGCGCCATAGTGTTGTCGAACTTTTCGTGGCGCTCCGAGTTGCGCAGATCGTCCGCGGTGAGCAGAATCTGCGCAACGGTTATGTTGTATGCGGAAAAAATCTTGTCATAAGCGTACATCAGCTCGCACTGACCCACCGCGGCAAACGCCTGCTTTTCCGCAACATTCTGCGGCGGCTCTTTTATGTTCAGCTTGCCGTGGCCCATGGCGATTGCGCCTGAGGAAACCATAATCACTTCGTTCCCCGCATTTTTGAGGTCGCTTATCACCTTGCAGAGGTTTTCAATCCGGCGGATATTGATGCAGCCGGAAGCATAGGTTAGAGTGGACGTACCGATTTTTATAATAATCCTCATTCAGTTACCGCTTTTCTTGTATATGTATTTTTATTTACAATTTATTATATACCGCTCTTCGGTGATTTTCAATATTGCGGCAGCAAAAAATTCATCGTGGTAAAGCGAAAAAACTCCTATGCTCAAAATGAGTATAGGAGTTTGCATTATTTTTTGTTCGCTGCGGAAAGCTCTGCGGCGCCCGCCATTGCAAGGCGGATTATTTTTATTCTGTGCCTATACCGAAAATATTAACATCAGCTTTGATACCGAATACGACTTCAACTTTGGTTTCCGTCACAGAGACGGTTTTGAGCTTATGAGCCGCACCTATATTTAGTGGTGCAGCAGCTTAACGCTTACGAAAACAATAAGATGTTTACTACTCTTTCAAAATAAAAAAATCCCCGCAAACGGTTTGTTTACAGGGATTTTCGGCATGGAGCTAGTGACGTGATTCGAACACGCGACCTGCTGATTACGAATCAGCTGCACTACCGACTGTGCTACACTAGCATTTATTCAAAACGCAAATAATATTATATCCGAAAGAGCGCTGCCAGTCAAGGATTTTTTTGGCGTTAAATAATTTTATGCCGAACTTTCTTAAAAATTTAATAAAATTAAAGTAGACATATTCTGAACATATGATATAATATCGTAGTCAGCGCATTTATTGCCGAAAGAAAGGAGGAAAATGCTTGTTTAACCGAAAACCCACGGTTTTGCACACAAAAAAGTACAGCAAGGCGATTAAAATCGCAATCGCAGCAGTTGCTGTTATAATTTCCTCCTGCCTTATCGCTTACGGCTGGCAGAAATACGACGAAAAAAAGTATCCCGACGGCGCGGCAAGGGACTATAAGCTGCCGAACGCATTCCTCGACTTCTTCCAAATGGCTTCCGACTTTATGAACAGGGAAAAGGATAGCACTTCTTCCGAAAGCTTGGCTGAAAGCTCGTCGCTTCCGGAGCAGAGCAGGGAGGATACCCACATTGTCGTAGGCAAAGACAGCAGCGAATCCTCGTCCGCAGAATCCGTTGAGCAGCCGCCGGAGGAACCGGAGATGAAGGGCGGCATAGCGCCGGAGGGCGAAGCCACCAGCGAATACGCCTTCCGCAACACGCTGTTTATCGGCGACTATTTCGTTTCGGGAATCCAGGAGGAAAAATATTTTTCTTACGCTTCGTTCGCCTATGCCACGGGCTATGATATGAACACGATTCAGGCCAAAAATACCTTTAAGGTGAACGGCGAAGCACTTACAATGGCGGAGTACATTGCCACGTTTGATAATATCGACACCGTTTATGTTGCGTTCTCGGCGGAGAGTGTTTCCTGGATGGACTGCCCGACTTTCGTGAAGAAGTACACTGATTTCCTTGATTCGATTATTGCCGCACAGCCGGACGCGGATATTTACATTCAGCCGCTGCTGCCCATTAACGAAAAGCAGGCGCAAAAGCGCAGTTACAGCGTGACGAACGAGAAAATTGACGAGATTAACTCCTATTTGCTCGGCATTGCGGAAAAGAGGGAAATCTGGTACCTTGATATGACGGACGAATTTAAGCTCGGCGACGGTGCGTTTACCGATGAAGCAGCCGGCAACGGTATCCGCCTTTCGGATACGCAGTACGCGGTGTGGTATAAATACATAATCACGCACAAAATAGTCACAACCTCCGGCAAAGCCGGAGGCTTGAATAAGCCCTAGAAGGGCATTTTA